>JACPAU010000059.1 GCA_016180705.1 Candidatus Methylomirabilota bacterium | reverse complement strand
TCCTCCCCGGGACGGCGCAGGAGACGGCCGTCTACTGCGCGAGCGCCACCTGACCGCTCGGCGAGCAGGCCGTCGGCCTGCTGCGGTCGCTAGGCTACGCGCCCGTCCGCCTGTACGCCGGCGGAATGGCCGACTGGACGGAGCACCGCGGACCCGTCGAGGCGGAAAGCGCGCCGGCGCCCGCCCGCCCGGCGCGGACGGCCAGCCCCCCGCGCCCCGCCCGGTGGCTCACCCTGATTGACGACCTGGCCAACCGTCCGCTGCGGGACCTCGTCCTTTTCTGGTTCTGGATCGTCGTCGGGTTCGGCGTCGCCTACTGGGCCGCGGGGGCGGTGCCCGGCCACGGCCTCAAGGCCGGCGACGCGCTCGTCGGGGCGACCTGGGAGGGCCTGGCCACCGCGCTGTACTTCAGTTTCGTGACGGCCCTCTCGATCGGGTACGGGGACGTGACGCCCGTCGGCCCGATGCGCGTCCTCGCCATTGTCGAGGGCGCCGCCGCCCTGCTCATCTTCGGCTGCCTCATCTCGAAGCTGGTCTCGCGGCACCAGGAGGAGTTGACCGAGGAGATCCACCGGATCACGTTCGAGGACCGGCTCGGCCGGGTCCGGACGAACCTGCACCTGGTGCTCTCCGAGTTACAGGCGATCGCCGCGATGGCGGCCGAGCCGGGTGCCCGGCCGGACCGGATCCTCCCCCGGATCGAGAGCGCCGCCACCGTCTTCGCGGGGGAGCTCCAGGCGATCCACGATCTGCTCTACCGCCCGCAGCAGGTCCCGGACGAGCAGGTCCTGGAGTCCATCCTGGCCAACCTGTGCGCCGGCCTCCGGGAACTGAGCGACGTGCTCCGACGCCTGGCGGACGCCCCCCAGCAGTCCGCGACGCTGAAGACGAACCTGCGGGCCATGAGCGCGCTCGCCAACGAGATCTGCGGCCACTGCGTCCCCCGGACCTATACGCAGGCCCTCACCGGCTGGATGGATCAGATCCAGGATCTGGCCCGCCGGCTCTCCTGACGGTCTGATGCCCCCGGGTCGGAATGCCGCTCTCGGGCAACTTGCCCCCGGCGCGCCGCCCCCTGCCCGCCCGCTGTCGTCCCCGCCCCCCGCGATCCGCTGGATTTCCGCCGACTTGACGCTCCCGCTCGGGCCCGCTGCGGCTGGCACCTGCCTTGCTCCCAACCGGTCCGGTCTGCCGTGTCCTCCCAGGGAGGTTCCCGTGCGCGTCATGGTTGTGGATGACGATCTCCGGACGGCGCTGGCCCTCTCCCGCTGCCTCCAGGACTCCGGCCACCAGGTCATCCAGTATGCCTCGGCCCCGGAAGCGGTCCGGGGGCTGATCGACGCGCCCTGCGACCTCTGCTTCCTCGACGCCCGCTTGCCGGGGGTGGACAGTCACTTCGCCGTCCGGGTCATGGGGGAGGTGGCCCCCGGGATGCCGGTGGTCCTCCTGGGGGAGGAGCCCTCTCCAGCGGAGGAGGCGGCGTTGCGCGCCGGGGCGGCCCTCGTCCTGCGCAAGCCCGTCGGGGCCGAGGCGCTCCGGGAGGTCGTGGGGTCCTTCGCGCGGGAGCAGGGGGAGCGGCAGGGGCGGGGTGGGAGCGAGACGCTCAGCGCCGGCCGCGATGCGCCGCCGCCTCCACCAGGGCCGTGAACAGCCTGAGCTGGGCGGCGTCGGTGCCGGCGAGGCGCTCCGGGTGCCACTGGACGGCGACCGCGAACGGCTCCTCGGCCCGCTCCATGGCCTCCAGCACCCCGTCGGGGGCCAGCGCGGCCGGGCGGAAGCCGGGGGCCAGGTCGCGGATCACCTGGTGGTGCGTGGAGGTGACGGGCGCCTCCTCCGCGTCCAGGATCTTGCGGAGGCGGGTCCCGGGGAGGATCCGCACGGGGTGGATCCGCCGCGCCCGGTCCTCGCGGACGCCGGTGTGCTCCGACGCCGTCGCCGGGCGGTACCCGAGGTCCTGGTAGAGCGTCCCGCCGCAGGCCACGTTCAGGACCTGCATCCCGCGACAGATGGCCAGGATCGGCAAGCGGTTCTCCAGGGCCGCCCGGGTGAGGCCCAGTTCGAACCGGTCGCGGCTCTCGTCAATCGTCCCGCACTTCTCCTGCACCGTCTCCCCGTAGAAGGACGGGTGCACGTCCTCCCCCCCCGTCAGGAGCAGGCCGTCCAGCGTCCCCACGAGGTCCGGGACGAGGTCGGGCTCCGGGGCGATGGGCAGGATGAGGGGAAGCCCCCCGGCGGCGGTGACGGCGCGCGTGTAGTTGTCCCGGATGAACTCCCACCGCTCCTGGCCGTCGTGGTGGTGCCAGGCGGTCACCCCGATCCGCGGGCGCATCACGATTCCCTCCGCAGCGGCCGCCCCGCCCGCGCGCCCGTCAGCGTCCCTCCCTCCACCGCCACCTGCCCGTTCACCACGACCCAGGCGATCCCGCTGGGGGCGCGGTACGGCTCCTCGTAGGTGGCCTCGTCCTTCACCCGGTCCGGGTCGAAGAGGGTGAGGTCGGCCGCGGCCCCGGGGACGAGCCGCCCCCGGTCGGCGAGCCCCACCATCCGGCACGGGTCCCAGGTCATCTTCCGGACGGCCGTCGCCAGGTCGAAGAGGCCGAGGTCCCGCACGCAGTGGCCCAACACCCGGGGGAAGGTCCCGAAGCCCCGCGGGTGGGGGCGCCCCCCGCTCAGGGGCCCCGTGAAGTTCCGGGTCCCCGCGTCCGACCCGATCATCACGTAGGGCTTGGCCAGGATCCGGCGCAGGTTCTCCTCGGACATCGTGAAGTAGATCGCGTCCACCTGCATCTTCTCACCGACGAGCAGGTCCAGGACGAAGGGCAGCGGCGCCTGCCCCGCGGCCACCGCCGCCCGGGAGACGCGCATTCCCTCGAAGCGCTTGTTCGCCGGCGTGACGACCTCGGCGATCATGACCCGCTCCCAGTAGGCGCCGGTCTTCCCCTGCCCTTCGAGTTCGGCCGCGAGCCGCTCCCGGACCGCCGGCTCCCGGAGGCGCGCGACCTGGGCCTCCCGCCCGCCCTCGAGGGTCCAGGAGGGCAGGGCAGCCGAGAGCCCCGTGTTGGCCGCGGTGTAGGGGTAACGGTCGCACCGGACCGTGAGGCCCCGGGCGAGGGCGGCCTCGATGAGCGCGAGCGCCTTCGGGAGCTTCCCCCAGTTTTTCTCCCCGGAGGTCTTCAGGTGCGAGACCTGCAGCGGGATGCGGGCCGCCTCGGCCACGCCCAGGATCTCCTCCAGCGCCTCCAGCAGGCCGTCCCCCTCGCTCCGGATGTGGGCGGTGAGGATCCCCCCCGCCTCCCGCACGACGGCGGCGAGCGCAGTGAGTTCGTCGGGCTTCGCGAAGCAGGCCGGGGCGTAGACCAGGCCCGTCGAGAGGCCGACGGCCCCCTCCGCCATCCCCCCGCGGGCGAGCGCTGCCATCCGCTCCGCCTCCTCCGGCGTCGGCGCGCGGTTCGCGCCCCCGAGGACCGAGCCCCGGAGCGTGTTGTGGCCCATCAGGAGGGCGAAGTTGATGCCGATCCGCTCCTGCGCCAGGCGCGCGAAGTACTCCCCGAGCGTGGAGAAGCCCAGCGTGAGACCGTGGACCTCCCGGTAGGTCTCCTCCCGCTCCCGCTGCCACGGCCCGGCGATGGGGGCGGCGGCGTACCCGCAGTTGCCGCCGATCTCCAGGGTCACGCCCTGCAGGAGGGAGGAGGCCGCCTC
>JACPAU010000058.1 GCA_016180705.1 Candidatus Methylomirabilota bacterium | reverse complement strand
AAGGCCCGGGAGGGCAGCCGGGTTGTTGATGGCGTAGGACAGGGTCAGGGATTGGCCCCGCAGCGGGTCGAAAGGGTCCACTGCCTGGAGGGGGAGCCGGATCTCCTCACCGGTCACGGTCGGCATCGCCATGAAGAGGAAGAAGGCGAGCATCAGGCCGGTGAGCAATCCGCCGATGACCAGGGCGCGCGAAGATTCCCTCACGCTTCCCGGATGGCTGCAATCTCCGGGCCGGAACCAACGGGTGTAGCGCCTAGGAGGCGGTGGTGCCGGAGGGCTTGGGCGGCTGAGGGAGGTGGGCCGTGATCAGGGCGGCGATGGCGTCGCGGGCCTCCAGGGGCAGATCGAGGAACTGGACCCCCATCCCGGCCGGGTAGGGATTGCCCAGGCGGGCCTCGCTCAGCCAGGCGACCTGGGCGGTGGCCTCGAAGGGGGCGTCGCTCCCGGGGAGGGTGAACCGCACCCGGATCCGGTCCCCCACCGGTAGGGGCTCCGAGGTGCAGAGGAACAGCCCGCCGCCGCTCAGGTTGAAGGAGTAGGCCGACAGGAAGGCCTCGCGCGTCTGGTAGCGGACCTCGAAGGCGATCAGGGCGCGGGGCTCGCGCAGGCACCCGCCGAGCCCGGCCAGGACGCGGGGAGCATAGACCTCGTAGTGGATCTCGCCGAACTTCTCCCCGTTCGTCCGCAGCTCCTCGATCCCGACGTCCGGGTCCAGCCGGACCCCGGGGGCGGTCCGGATCCGCTCCGAAGAGTTGAGCCCCCCCTCCCCGGCCCGCTCCGTCATCCCATCCACTTTGAGGCTGATGCTGAGCACCCGCGCTCCTTCAGGGGAAGCGGGCCACCTCGAGGCGCACGCGCGCGACCCCGTCCCCCAGGATCCCGAGAACCTCCGCCGCGCGGCGCGACAGGTCGATCACGCGCCCCGCCACCCACGGGCCGCGGTCGTTGATCCGCACCGCCACGGTGCGGCCGGTGGCGAGGTGCGTGACCCGGACCCAGGTCCCGAAGGGGAGCGAGCGGTGCGCCGCGGTGAAGGCCTCCATGTCGAAGCGCTCGCCGCTTGCCGTCCGCCTCCCGTGATGCTCCCGCCCGTACCAGGAGGCAAGACCCACCTCCACGCCCGCGGTGCGAGCCCCCGCGGACATGGCCACCGGCCAGCCGGCCACCGGTCCCGGTGATCCCGCCGCCGGGCGCGGCGTCCCCGCACAGCCCGCGGTGGGCAGCGCCACGGCCAGGAGCAGCCCGAGCAGCACGGCGACGCGCTGGCCGTCCCGAGGCGAATCGCACCGCGCTAGGGAATCGGCTACCCAGTCCCGTTCGTGAAGTCGGCCCCTGCTTTGCACGGCCACCCCCCGACACTGCAAGGGGGAGGCCACCGGTCCAACACCCGGGGGCGACCCGGGTCTAAGGGGCTAGACCATCCCGAAGGGAGGTGAGCCAATGCATGGGCGATTCGCTGTTCCGTTTTCCGCCTTTGCCGCGGCCTGCGCGGCCCTCCTGGTCGTCAGCACCGCGGTCGCCCAGGAGATCCGCGACGACCGGCGGGAGATCCGCCAGGATCGGCGCGCGATCCGTCACGACGGCCGGGACCTCCGGCAGGACCGGCGGGAGGCACTGCAAGACCGTCGGGAACTCGCCGATGACCGCGAACAGCTCCGCGAGGACTTTCGGGCCGGTGACCGCGAGGCGGTCCGGGAGGACCTCCGCGAACTCCGGGAGGACCAGGCCGAACTGCGGGAGGACCGGCAGGAGCTGCGGCGAGAGAAGGCCGAGCTCCGGGACGACCGCCGGGACCTCCGGCGCGACCGTCGTGAGCTGCACCGCGACCTGTACCAACGGCAGAACGATCGGTAGTCATCACACCCGGGCGGCGGGAGGCTCCCGCCGCCCGGGACTCCCCCCCCTCAGGGACGCCCGAGCAATCGGTCCCATGTTCCCTGCCGCGCCAGGAACGTCTCGCTCTCGATGGGCAGCGCCGCCCGGCGCGGCGCCAGCCGGAAGGCACAGTCCCTGAGATCGCACCGCCGGCACTTCTGCGTTTGCTCCACCTTCGCCGCCGGCCCGATCCCCACCCCGAACGAGAGCGACTTCGCGGGAATCATGACGCAGTAGTCGTTGATCCGGACGCCGATTCGCTCGGCCGGCAGCAGGCGGAAGAGGACCCGCTGGTCCCAGATGTCCCAGCCCGCGTACCCGGGGCTGTGGCGGGCCGTCACCTTGAGCTCCCGGCCGATGTGGACGTTGCAAATCGTGTTGGTCAGGGCGAGGGCGGCCTCCTCGATCGCGACCCAGCCGGCGGCATCCAGCATGAACGCCAGCGGGAATTCCCGGGCCTCAAGGAGCGCGTCCACGCGTCCCTCGAGCGCTCCCCCCAGCGTCAGCACTCCCAGTCCGACCTGGCGGAAATCCCCCCACCAGCTCCGGGCCCCGGCGAAGCGCAGGGTCTCCTTCCCCGCCAGCCGGATCTCCTCCCCGCTCACCTCGGCGACGTCGAAGATGTCGAACAGGTGGCGCGGCGCAAGCAGCCGGCGCGCCTCGCGCACGGCCTCCTCCAGGATGGCCAGGACCTGGGGGGTGGGAATATCGCTGGGCCGCTTGTATCCCTGGAGGCGCAGGATCTCCCGGGGCGCCAGGGGGAGATCGTAGGTCACGGGCAGGTTCACCCTACCGCCTCCCCTTGACCAGGGCGCTCATGAGGGCGAGGTGGGCGGGGCTCGTCCCGCAGCACCCGCCCACGATGTTCGCGCCGGCCTCCAGGATCGCGGGGTAGCCCTTGACCATCTCCTCGGGGGACAACTCGTAGGTCGTCCGGCCGTCCTTGTGGACGATGGGGAGGCCGGCATTCGGATAGACGATCAGGGGCGCGTCGGTCACGTTCCGCATCGCGCGGACGATGGCCGCGGCGCGCTCGGGGCCCCCGTCGCCGCAGTTCATCCCGACCACGTCCGCCCCGGCCTCGAGCAGGACCTTGGCGGCCTCCTCCGGGCTCGTCCCCCACATGGTCCGGTCCCGCCCCTTGTCCCGCTCGAACTGGAAGAACATCGTGCACATGACCGGGAGCCCGGTCGCCTCCTTCGCCGCCCGGATCGCCAGGACCGCCTCCTCCGGATACATCATGGTCTCGACGGCGAATAGGTCCGCCCCGCCCTCGGCCAGCGCCCCGGCCTGCTCCCGGAAGTTGTCGAGGAGGGCTTGCTCGCTCACGTCCCCCAGGGGGGCAAACCAGTCGGGGAGGTGCCCCGTGGGCCCGATGGAGCCGGCCACGAACCGCCCGGGTGGGCAGACCTCCCGGGCGAGCCTCGCCCCGAGGACGTTCAGTTCCCGGGTCCGGTCCTGGAGCCCGTAGGCGGCGAGCTTGAGGCGGGTCCCCCCAAACGTATTGGTTTCGACGAAGTCGCTCCCGGCCTCGAAGTAGCCCTGGTGGATCCCCCGGACGACGTCGGGGTGGGTGGCGTTCCAGAGCTCGGGGCAGGCCCCGCCTTTCAGGCCCGCGGCGAACAGCATCGTCCCCATGGCCCCGTCGAAGACGAGGACCTCTCCCCGCCTGAGCCGCGCCAGGAACGCCTCCCCGCGATTCGCCACGCCCGCCGCCCCCTCTCCCCCGCCTACCCTTTGCCCATCAGGACCTTCGCCCTGTCCACCGCGGCGGTCGAGTCCCGGGCGTAGCCGTCCGCCCCGATCTCGTCGCAGAAGGCCTGGCTGACGGGCGCCCCGCCGACCATGACCTTCACCCTCTCCCGCAGCCCCGCCGCCTCCAGGGCCTGGATGGTGCGGGGCATGGCCGGCATCGTGGTCGTCATCAGGGCTGAGATACCGACGATCTGGGCGTCCCTCTCCTTGACGGCTTCCACGAACTTCTCCGGAGCCACATCCCGTCCCAGGTTGTGCACCTTGAACCCCGCCCCCTCCATCATCATCGCGACCAGGTTCTTCCCGATGTCGTGCAGGTCCCCCTGGGCCGTCCCGATCACGACTGTCCCCAGGTACTCGCTCGCCCCCGTCTGGGTGAGCAGCGGCTTCAAAAGGTCCAGCCCGGCGTACATGGCCCGGGCCGACAGGAGGACCTGGGGGACGTAGTACTCGTTCCGGCGGAACTTCTCCCCCACCACGTCCATCCCCGGAATGAGGCCCTTGAAGATGATGTCCTTGGGGTTGATCCCTGCGGCGAGCGCCAGCTGCGTGAGTTCGTGCACCTTCTCCCGCTGCCCGAGGATCAGGGCCTGGGCCATCAGGGGATAGTCGAAGCCCGCGTCCATGTGCCTCCCCTCGGCCGCGCCCCCCTCCGCCGCGAAGGCGGCAGCCGGGTGCATTCTAGGAAGAAAGCAGGGCCGTGGCAAGCCGGCGGTGG
>JACPAU010000057.1 GCA_016180705.1 Candidatus Methylomirabilota bacterium | reverse complement strand
GCGGAGGCAGGCGGTGGGCGCTACTCCTTCGCCGGCGTCTTGGACTCCGTGGAGGAGGGGGTCGTTGACCCCCCGTTGGTGCTGCCCTTCTTGTCAGCCTCCATGGCCTTCTTCCGCTCGGCGCTCGGGTAGTCGGTGACGTACCACCCGGTCCCCTTGAAGACGAGGCCGGGGAGTGAGAGGAGCTTCTGCACCGGCCCGCCGCAGAGGGCGCACGTCGCCACCGGGGGATCGGTCATTTTCTGGATCACCTCGAAGGTGTGCCCACACGCTTCGCACTTGTACTCGTAGATCGGCACCGGCAAACACCTCCTCGGGCCGCCCCGCCGCTCTCCGGCCCTCCCGGGGGAGGGCTGCGGGGGCCGGCCAACAAGGCGTATAGATAGGACAGGTGGCGGGCCTTGTCAAGCGCATTCCCGGTGGATTCCACGGTGCGGGAATACCCCGATCGGCCCATCGTGGCCGTGGGGGGCCTCGTCATCCGGGACGGGCGGGTGCTCCTCGTGCAGCGGGGGCGGGAGCCGAGCGCCGGCCGCTGGACGATCCCCGGGGGCGCGGTCCTCGTGGGGGAGCGCCTCCAGGAGGCGGTGGTCCGCGAACTCCAGGAGGAGTGCAGCGTGCAGGTCGAGGTGGGGCCGGTGGTGGAGGTGCTCGACCGGGTGGTCCGCGACGCGGCCGGCCGGATCCAGTTCCACTACGTCATCGTGGACTACCTGGCCCGATGGGTCGCGGGAGAGCCGCGGGCCGGCTCCGACGCCGCGGCGGTCCGGTGGCTCACCCAGGAGGAGTGGGCGGGGCTGCCCCTGACCGAGGGGCTCGGGCCGGTGCTCCTCCGGGCGCTGGCCCTGGCCGGGCAAGCGCGTTGACAGACCGGGGATTCGGGTATACGCTAAAAACACCGCTAGGGGTGGTGTCGCTGAGAGCCCCGCGTCGGCGCGGGGCAACCCTCACGACCTGATCCGGGTAATACCGGCGTAGGGAAGCGGGATGCGAGGCCGCCTCTCCCCTGGAGGCGGCTTTCTGTGTTTGAGGAGGGGGATGGACCTGAGGGTGAACGGGAAGGTGCGGGCCGGGCGCGAGGGCCTCACCGTGACCGGCCTCCTGGAAGATTTGCAGATCCACCCGCAGCGGGTGGCGGTGCAGCTCAACGGGGCGATCCTGAAGCGCGAGCAGTTCCCCGAGGTCGTCCTGAAGGATGGAGACACGGTGGAGATCATCACCTTCATGGCCGGCGGGATGGGGGAAGGAGGGGCCGCATGATGAGCCAGGACCTCCTCCGACTGGGGGGCCGGGAGTTCCGTTCCCGGCTGATCGTCGGGACGGGGAAGTATGCCGATCACGGGACGATGCAGCGCGCCCACGAGGCCTCGGGCGCCGAGATCGTGACGGTGGCGGTCCGCCGGGTGAACCTGGACCGCACCCAGGACTCGCTGCTCAACTACATTGACGAAGCCCGCTTCCTGCTCCTCCCGAACACGGCCGGCTGCTACACGGCGGAGGACGCGATCCGATACGCCCGGCTGGGCCGGGAGGTCGGCCTCTCCAACTGGGTGAAGCTGGAGGTCATCGGCGACGACAAGACGCTCTTCCCCGACACGGAGGGGCTGGTGGCGGCCACCCGGGTTCTGGTGAAGGAGGGGTTCGTCGTCCTGCCCTACACGAACGACGACGTGGTGGTGGCGAAGAAACTGGAGGACGCGGGGGCGGCGGCGGTGATGCCCCTCGGGGCGCCCATCGGCTCCGGGCTGGGCATCCGCAACCCGTACAACATCCGGCTCATCCTGGAGGCGGTGCGCATCCCAGTCATCGTGGACGCGGGGGTGGGGACCGCCTCGGACGCGGCGATCGCGATGGAGCTGGGCTGTGACGGGGTGCTGATGAACACCGCCATCGCCGGGGCCAAGGACCCGGTCCTGATGGCGACCGCCATGCGCCATGCCGTCGAGGCCGGGCGGCTCGCGTACCTCGCCGGGCGGATCCCCAAGAAGCTCTACGCCACCGCGTCCTCCCCGCTGGAGGGGATGATTGGCTAGGGGAGAGGGGGAGGCGCGGCTTCCCCTCGACCCCCGGGCCTGGGGACTCTACGTCATCACCGACCGGCACCAGACCGGCCGCCGGTCGCTCGACGCGGTCATCGCGGAGGCCCTGGCGGGCGGCGCCAGGGCCTTTCAGTTGCGGGAGAAGGACCTCCCCGCGCGCGACCTCTGCCGGCTGGCGGAGGCCCTGCTCGCCCGGATTCGCGCGGCGGGCGCCCTCCTCCTGATCAACGATCGGGTGGACGTGACCCTCGGCATCGGCGCGGACGGGGTGCACCTGACGCGCCGGAGCCTCCCGCCGGCGGTGGCGCGCGCGCTGCTGCGACCCGGGATGCTGCTCGGGGTTTCCTGCCACAGCCTGGAGGAGGCCCTCGAGGCGGCGGAGGGTGGGGCGGACTTCGTCCTCCTCGGCCCGATCTTCGCGACCCCCTCGAAGGCCGCGTACGGTCCGCCGGTCGGGCCGGGCCTCATCCGCCAGGTCCGGCCTGCCGTTGCCTGTCCGATCCTGGGCGTCGGCGGGATCACCGCCGCGAACGCCGGCGAGGTCCTCGCGGCCGGGGCGGACGGGGTCGCGGTCATCTCGGCCGTGATGGGCGCTCCGGATGTGGTCGCCGCAACGCGGGCGCTTCTCACAGCGGTCCGCCGCGCCGGGCGTCCGGCCTGAGGGTTGCCCTTGCGCATCCTGATGGACGGGTATAACGTGATCCGGCGCCTGCCGGAGCTGGCGGCCGTGGAGCGGGCCGAAGGGCTCGCGGCGGGGCGGGAGGCGCTCTGCGCCCATCTCCGGGCCTACCGGCGGGCACGGGGCCACCCCGTCACCGTCGTCTTCGACGGCGCGCGGGGCGGGGAGCAGTCCCGCGGGGCCGGGGGACTGACGATCTACTTTTCCCGCGTGGGCGAGACGGCGGACGCCGTCATCGCACGGCTGCTTCAGGGGAGTGGAGGCGGCGTGGTGGTGGTCAGTTCGGACGCGGAGGTGGCTGCGCTTGCTCAGCGGGCCGGCGCGGCCGCCGTGAGCGCCGAGGAGTTCGGCACCCGCCTCACCGCTGCCGCCCTTGCCGCGCTGAAGGGGGAGGAAGAGCAGCCACCCGCGGTCCCGGCCAAGGGGAAGGGGCCCAGCCGACGGCTCTCGAAGGCGGAGCGGGCGCGCCGCGCACGGCTGGCGAAGCTCTAATACAAACGCCAGAATGCAAGTGACAACGTCCGGGTCCTGGCGCCGGCGCCGCCCCGGCCCCCGGCCCCGGTGGGGAACCCTCCCGTGGTTCCCCCCATCGGCCCAAGGCCGCTGGGCCCCCCCTCCGCTACGGGGGCCAGGGGGCGGCATCCGGCGCCACCCGGACGCTGGGTCACACAATGTATGTCGTTTGTATTAGTGCCCGTCCCAGGGACGGGGACAGAGGAGGCGAGACGGGATGCGGACGGGGAGCGGGCGGGTCATTGATCTGCGGAGCGACACGGTGACCCTGCCCACGGAGGAGATGCGGGAGGCGATGCGGAGCGCTCCCCTGGGGGACGATGTCTTCGGCGAGGACCCGACGGTCAATCGGCTGGAGGAGATGGCGGCGGCCAGGCTGGGCAAGGAGGCGGCCCTCCTCGTCCCCTCCGGGGTCATGGGGAACCAGGTTGCCCTGCTCACGCACACGCGGCGGGGGGACGAGGTCATCCTCGAGGCGAACGCCCACATCGTGCACTACGAGTCGGGCGCCCCGGCGGTCCTCTCCGGCGTG
>JACPAU010000056.1 GCA_016180705.1 Candidatus Methylomirabilota bacterium | reverse complement strand
CCCCTGGGGAACCCTCCCGTGGTTCCCCCCCTCGGCGGAAGGCCGAGGGGCCCCCCCTCCGCTACGGGGGCCCTGGGCGGCATCCGGCGCCACCCGGACGCTGGGTCACGCGATGTATCTCGCTTGTATGTATTAGTTTCGAGGACTTCTCGGGCTCCCGCGCGCCGGAGCGGCGGGGAGCCCCGGGGGACGCATGGCAGCACTGACCGGGCGGGTAGCGGCCTTCTTCGGGCCGGGGAAGCGGATGGAGATCCGGGAGTACCCGGTGCCGGATCCCGAGCCGGGGGCGATCGTCCTCCGGACGACCTTGGCCAACATCTGCGGCTCCGACCTGCACCAGTGGCGCGGCGAGTTCGACGTCGAGAAGTTCGGGCGGCCCTACCCCCAGATCCTGGGGCACGAGATGACCGGGCGGATCTTCCGCCTGCGGGCGGGGGTCACGCACGATTCGGCCGGCGAGCCGCTCCGGGAGGGGGACCGCGTCGTCTTCCGGTACTTCTACCCCTGCGGGTCCTGCCGGGCGTGCCTGAAGCGGGTGGCGCGGGCGTGCCCCAACGCGCGGACCTACCTCAAGAAGTCCTGCGATCACCCGCCCCACTTCTACGGGGCCTTCGGGGAGTACTACTACGTCCGCCCCCGGGCGGCGGTCTTCCGGGTGCCGGAGGCGCTGACGGACGAGATGATCGCCGGGGTGAACTGCGCCCTGGCCCAGGTCGTGGGGGGGCTGCAACTCGCGGGGCTCCGGGTGGGGGAGAGCCTCGTCGTCCAGGGGGCCGGCGGCCTCGGGGTGTACGCCTGCGCCGTAGCCAAGGAGATGGGGGCGGGCCTCGTCATCGCCATTGACGGCATCCCGGAGCGCCTGGCCCTCGCCAAGGGCTTCGGGGCGGACGTCTTGCTCGATCTGCGAGAACTCCGGACGCCGGAGGAGCGGGTCGAGCGGGTCCGGGCGCTGACCGGCGGCTGGGGGGCGGACGTGGTGGCCGAGCTGGCCGGCCACCCGCGGGTCTGCCCCGAGGGGCTCCGGATGCTCGGCCGGACCGGCCGGTACCTGGAGATCGGCAACATCAATCCCGGCCTCACCTTTGACCTGGACCCGTCGCTCCTGATCTTCGGGAACGTGACCGTCCACGGGATGGTCTACTACGAGGCCGAGCACCTGGCCCAAGCCTTGCACCTCATAGCCCGGACGCAGACGAAGTACCCGTGGGCCCGGGTCCTGTCGCACAAGTTCCCCCTGGCGCAGATCAACGAGGCCTTCCAGACGGCAGACCAGGGCCAGGTCACCCGGGCGGCCATCACCTTCTGAGGCGGGGGGTGGTGCTCCAGGTCTCCGGGGTGACTTTCATCACGGGGGAGGTTCAGGTCTTCACCGGCCTGACGTTCTCCGTAGCGGCCGGTGAGGCGCTGGCCATCGCGGGAGTCGGTGGGAGCGGGAAGACGGCCCTCACCCATCTCCTCCTCGGCCTCCTCCCCTCCACGGCCGGGACGATCCGGCTCTGGGATCAGGACGTGGCCGCGTCTTCCTACTACAACCTCCTCAGGCTCCGGCAGCGGGTCGGCTACCTCCCCCAGCACCCGAACCTGGTGGGCAACCTCCGCCTCTGGGAGAACGTCGCGCTCCCGCTCCTGTACCACCGCCGGGCCGCGCGCGCGGACGCGCTCGCCGCGGCGGGGCGCCTGCTCGACTGGGCCGGGGTGGGCCCCTGGGCCGACCGCCTCCCGGACGAGGTGCCGATGGCCGTGCAGAAGCGGGCCTGCCTGGCGCGCGCGGCCGCGCTCGAGCCCGAGTTCCTCCTCCTCGACGATCCCCTGGACGGGCTCGACCCCGCAGGGTCGGCGCAGATGGAACGGGCCGTCCGGGAGCTGGCGGCGGGCCGGACGCTCCTCTGCACGACGGCCAGCCTCCCGGCCGCCATGCGGCTCGCCGAGCGCGTCGCGGTCCTGGCCGGCGGAACCATCCGGCTGGACGGGCCCGCCGCCGCCATCGCCCAGAGCAGCGACCCCGCCGTCCGGAGCCTCCTGGCGGAAGTCCCCGGGTAGGGCGGGAGGAGGCGTTCATGCACTACGTGCACCGTCTGAGCGTCGGCCAGGTGGAGCGCCTGGTGGGCCTGTTCGTCCTGCTCACGGCCGTCATGGCCGCGAGCATCTTCTATGCGGTCGCCCGCTCGCGGGGGGTCTTCGAGGAGGTCCAGACGGTCCGCACCGCGTTCCAGGAGGGGCACGGCCTGCGCCCCGGGAGCCTGGTCCTGCTGGGAGGGCTCGAGGTCGGGACCGTCCAGGCCGTCGGCTTCAGCCGCGACAACCGGGTGGAGGTGACGATGCAGGTGCCCGCACGCCACGCCGACCGGATCCGCGCCGATTCGGTCGCGTCGGTCGGGACGGCGGGCCTCGTGGGGGACACGGTGGTGAAGATCTCCCTGGGCTCCCCCCTGCGCCCCCAGGTCCCCGAGGGGGGACTGATCGCGTCCGAGGAGCCCGAGACCCTCGGGGACCTGGCGACCCGCGTCAGGCCGGCAGTCGAGCAGGTCGAGGCCCTGGTGGATGACCTGCGGGTGGTGGCGGCGCACCTCGCCGACCAGCAGCGCGGCGTCGGCCACCTCCTCGAAAAGGCGGACCGGGTCCTGGAGGGCTCCGACCGGATCGTCGCGGAGGTCCTGGAGGGGAAGGGGAGCTTGGGGGCCCTCATCCGGAGCCGGGAGTTCTACGACGGACTGCTTCAGCTACGGGGGGAGACCGGGGACGTCCTGACCGACCTCAGGGCGGCGGCGGCCGAGATCCGCCGCGGCGCGGAGAGCGTGCCGGCACTCGTCGGCGCCGCTCAGGCGATGCTGGAGGACGGCCGGGCGGTGGCCCGGAGCCTCCGGGAGGCGTCCGGCCAGGTCCCGCCGACCCTCCGGAGCGTGAGGAGGGGGGCGGACGAGGTTTCCAGCCTCCTCGAGGGGGCGCGGCAGCGGTGGCCCTTCAGCGCCTTGGGGGCGGACGACGCGCCTGTCGGCGGCCTTCCCGCCCCACTCCGGGATCACGGATACCCATGAGGGTCGGCCCCGCCGCCCTCCTGTGCCTGGCCTTCCTCCTTCACGCCTGCGCCGGGCCCACGGCGCCCGTTACCCAGGCGGACCGGGTGGCCCGCCTCCAGGCCGGGGGCCTTCGGGCGCTTCAGGCCGCTTCCTACCGGGACGCCTTCGCGGCCTTCGAGGAAGCCCTCGCCCTGAGCGAGGCGATCGACCATCTCCCGGGACAGGTGGCGGGCCTGCAGGGACTGGCGGCCGTTCTGCTCGAACTGACGCAATGGCAGGACGCGGAGCCGCTGCTCGCGCGGGCGGCGGCGCTGGCCGCCCTCCTCGGGGACCGGGCGGCGGCGGCGGACATCCGGGCCGCGCAGGGACAGGCGAGGCGGCAGGCCGGGGACCGGGCGGCGGCAGAGGCCCGCCTCACGGAGGCCCGCGAAACCTACACCCGGCTGGGGGACCGGACGGGCGCTGCCCGGGCCCTCACGGCCCTGGGGATTTTGCGCCGCGAGCGGGGCGATCTGGCGGGGGCGCTGGCCGCCCAGGAGGAGGCGCTGCGCACCCTGGCGGCTGCCAGCGCCGCCGACCGAGCGACGGCCCACCTGAACCTGGGGCGGACGCTGGAGGCGCTCGGGCGCCTCGACGAGGCGCGCGCCCAGTACGAGCAGGCGCTCGCCCTCGAGAGGGCGATTTCGCGGAGGCGCTCGCCCTGCACCGGCGGGCGCGGGCGATCAACGAGCGGACGGGGCGGGCCGACCGGGCGGTGGCCGATCTGGCGGCCATCGCGGCGCTCACGCGGCGGCTCGGGCGGGAGGAGGAGGCGGCGGCGGCGGAGCGGCGCGCCGCCGAGCTTGCCGGCGGAAACCGCGCCCTGCCAGCGGACCGGCGGCCCTGAGGGGGAGGGGAGTATGGCGCTGCGGGACCTGCGGGAGTTCATCGTCGCCCTTGAGGACGCCGGCCGGCTCCGGCGGATCCGGGTTCCCGTGGACCCCATCCTGGAGGTGGCGGCGATCACGGACCGCGTGAGCAAGCGGGGCGGCCCCGCCCTCCTCTTCGAGCAGGTGAAGGGCTCGGCCGTGCCGCTCCTGATCAATGCCTTCGGCTCCCCCGAGCAGATGTGCCTGGCGCTGGGGGTGAAG
>JACPAU010000055.1 GCA_016180705.1 Candidatus Methylomirabilota bacterium | reverse complement strand
GTGAGGTCCACCTCGGTCAAGCGCGGCTGCCCCTGCCGTAACACCCGCACCCCGTCCCAGAGGACCTGGGCCTCCCAGCAGCCGCCCCCGACTGTCCCCACGGTCCGCCCCTCGTCCAGGATGAGCATCTTCGCCCCCACCTCGCGCGGTGTGGAGCCGCGGGCGGCGATGACGGTGGCCACCGCCACCGCCTGGTAGCGCTGGAGCAGGTCCGCGAGATCCCGGTAGAGGGTGCTCATGGGAGGGCTGTCGGGTTCGGGCAGGAGAGCGCGGGAAGCGATCGTCCCACGCCGGCGCAAACGCAGTCTAGCCCACGCGGGGAAGGCCGTCAACGCCGCCCCAGCACAGCGAGGGGGACGCGCGCGTCGTGATCGTAGGGTTGTCCGTGGTTGACCGCGTGGCTGTCGCCGAAATCCCACTGCGCGTTCTCCTTCAGCGTCGTAATGCCGCTCGAAATCCGCCGGATCGTGGGGGGGCACCCGGGACTGACGGAGGAGCCCGTTCAGGGCGCTGTGGGCATAGGAGAGGGCATTGTCCAGATTCCGGATTGCCTCGTCCCCGTGAACCTGTGGATCAGCATTCGCATAGGCTTTCCGGGCCTTGGTGAGGGACCTCCTCGCCTGCAGGGACCGGGACCGCTGGACTTCCTCCGCCAGAGCACTGAGGTAGCGGCCGAGGCGGAAGTAGGCCCGCTGGTACTCCCGCTCCGTCGCGGCCGCGCCTCGCCACCCGGCGGGAGAGGTGTGGAGCCCCGGCTGCGGCGGAATCTCCTCGTCGGCAGGCGCCCCGGCAGTCCGCCAGGAGCCGTAGTAGAGGCGGTCGTGGGTCTCCCGCAGGCTGGCAAAGGGGAGACCGCGGTAGGGGGGACTGGGGGGCGCGGACACCTCCTCTCCCCCGCGGTTGCAGGCTTCGATGTTCTCCAGGTGCTGCTCGCGCATCTCCGCCAGGAACGCGCGGGTCTCCTCCTCCAGGGGCATCGCCAGCACCGCATCGAGCCGCTTGACCACCCACGCCTGGCCCCGGGCCATCAGGCTCAACCGCTCCCCCTGGTTTTCGAGGGCGGCCACCCTGCGGCCGAAGTCCCCGGTCAGATCCGAGGGGACGCCGCCGTACCGCAGGATGGCCTGGTTCAGGCCCGCACACGCCCAGGCTTCATCGTCCCCGAACTTCTTCACCTCGGCCGCGGTCAAGCCCGCCGTCTCGGTCCGCCGCAGCGCCGCGGCCGCCTCGACCCCCGCCCGCTCCACCTCCAGCAACTCGTTAAGCCTCCGGACGATCTCCTCGTCCCGGACCGGGACGCGCCGGTAGTCCTGCGGGGGGGGACCCACCGCGCCCGCGGGGACTGTCCGCCCGATGGCGTCCCCCTCACGCTCTTCCCGCCTGGCCGGAGCCCCGGGCCTCGGGGTCGTGCGTCCCTGGCCCCGACTGGCCCGGCCCCTTCGGGCCCCGTCTGACGGTTTCCGGCGAACCATCCGCTCCCTCACGGCACCGATCTGCCCGGCCTCTGGCGTCGCCGCCGGGCAGTCCCTCCGCACCCGGCGCGACACTCTCCTCCTAGAGGTAGCACAGGGAGCAGGCGTTGTCAGCCACGGCGGCAAGGGCGCCGGAGCTGGAGGTGTCGGCGCGCCATCTGTGGCCGGGGGAGTCCGATCCGCCCTACCATAACGGCAGCACCAGCAACATGCCGGTGGAATGGCCCCTTATCGGGTCCGGGAGAGGCCAGCGCCCGCCGTCACGTTGCTACGACGGGGTTCCTGGTCTGCTTCGCCTCAGGCTCCTCGCCGGAGGAACTGGGAATGCCGCGACCGGCCCGGACGTCCCCCGCGATGGGATCGGGTCCGCGTCGAGTGCGGGCTCGAGTGAGGGCCGCAGAGGAGCCGCGAATCAGCGGGCCGCTGGGAAGCGGCTTCCCAGGAGGCGGCGGCGGAAGCGGAAAAGAATCCGGTCCACGAGGCGGGGGGCGAGGGCGTTGAGGATCACCAGGAGCCGGGCCGGGGGATAGACCAGGACCTCGGGCCGGGGGCGGCGCGCGCAGCGCACGATGGCCGCCGCCACCCGCTCCGCCGTCTGCACCGGCCCCATCGGATCCACTCGGAGCCCCCCGCGGGAGGCGGCCGCTTCGAAGAACTCCGTCGCGGTGCCGACCGGACAGATGACGCTCACGGCGATCCCGGTCCCGGCCAGCTCCACGCGCAGCGCCTCGCAGAGCCCCACCTGGGCGAACTTCGTCGCCGCGTACACGCCGCTTCCCGGAGCCCCCCGTTTCCCCGCGACGGACGAGACGACGATGAGGTGCCCCGCCCCCTGCCGGCGCATCACGGGCAGCGCAGCCCGGATCGCGTGGAGCGTCCCGAGGACATTGACCCGCCAGAGGTCTTCGGCAACATCGAGCGGCGTCTCCTCCACTGGGGCGAAGTAGCCGATCCCCGCGTTGGCCACCATGAAGTTGAGCCGGTCGTAGGCGGCGACGGCGCGGCCGACCAGGGTCTCCACCTGGCTTCCCTCGGCCACGTCTGCGACGACTGCGAGCGCCTCCCCGCCGCGGGTCCGGATCGCCTGCGCAACCTCCTCGAGCCGGTCGGGCCGCCTTGCCCCCAGGACGAGCCGGACCCCCGCGCGGGCGAAGGCCTCGGCCGTCGCCCGGCCGATCCCCGCCGACGCCCCCGTGATGACCGCGACCTTCCCGCGAAGATCCCGTCCCATCACGCCCCCCGACGCGCGGCCCGCTCCGGGTCCGCGACCGCGAAAGCGAACAGGAGCGCGGCCAGCCCTACGCCTGCGGCGATGACCCCGAAAGCGACGCCGTAGCCGGCCCGGGCCACCAGGATCCCGGCCACGACCGGCCCCGCCGCCTCCCCGCTGTCCCAGATCGTCCCGAAGACCCCCATGGCCGACCCCATCCGCCCCGCCCGGGTCAGATCGGCCACCAGTGCCGTCGTCGAAGGCGTGACGATGGCAACCCCGAGGCCCAGGACGGCCGAGAGCCCCGCGAGCGGCAGCGGCGCGCTGAGGCGGGGAATGACCGGTAGGGTCGCCGCTACGAGGAAGAGCCCGACCAGGATCATCGGCTTGCGCCCGAAGCGGTCGGAGAGGCGGCCGGTGAGCGGCTTCGCCAGCATCGTGGTGGCGAGCTGGACCCCGATGATGAGGCCGATCACCGCATCATTTATCCCGATGCCGCTCGCATAGAGGGGGAAGTACCCGAGGAACGCCGCGTACCCTAGATACATGACCGCCTCAACGCTCGACGCGATCAGGACCGGCGGGTGCGAGGCCACCTCCAGGATCCCGTCGCGAAACTGGGCCCATCGGGACGGTCCGTGCGACGGGCGTGGGGGGAGGGGCGGGTCGGGAGGGAGACGCAGGACCAGGAACAGTGGGGGCAGGCCCAGGAGCCCTACCAGAAGGTAGGTCGTGGGGTAACTCGCGGTCCAGAAGAGGACGAGCCCACCGAGGAGGGGCCCGACCGTGCCACCCGCGTCGCTCGCCGAGGCGAACCAGCCGAGTTTCTCCCCCCGCCCCTTCTCGGCCAGGGCCGCCACGGCGGCCGAGGCCACCGGGGAGAAGATGGCAGTGGCGAGGCCATGCACGAAGCGGAGAAGCAGGAGGGCGACCGGGTCCTTCACGAGGGGGTAGAGAAACGGCGGGCCGGCAAAGAAGAGGCAGCCGAGGAGCATCATCCGCCGCCGGCCCAACAGGTCGGAGAGGGCGCCGGCCGGCAGCTTGAAGAAGACCCCGGTGATCGTGGAGGCGCCGATGATGAGGCCGGCCAGTTCGGGGCCCGCCCCCAGGTCCTGGGCGAACCGGGGCAGGACCGGGCTCCGGGCCATCTGGTAGCCCAGCCGGGAGAGCATCCCGGCGAGGACCAGCGTGAGGAATGGGGTGAGCACGATGGTGGCCGTCTGAGAGGCCAGCCCTCACAATTTTCTGTGACGCACGTCGGTCACCCGCTGCTGCTTGTGCCGTCCCCCCTCCCGCTCCCCGCCTTCCGCGCCGATCGGGAGAGTGCGGGTCGAGGCCGGGGCGTTCGGATCCGGATCCGCGGCGCTGAAGTCCACCTCGGGCATCCGCCGGTCGAACCCGATGCTCTTGTGGGTCATGCTGAGGGAGAGGGCCACGGCCACGTCCGCCTGGATCAGACCGAGCTTCCGCGCCGTCTTCGCGGCCGAGCCGACCGCGATCCCCAGGTCAATGTCCCGCAAGTTGCACTGGGGCCCCTTGAACTCGAAGGGCTCGCTCGCGTCGCGGAGCGCCTTCGTCGCCTCCAGAAACTCGGCACAGGTGGCATAGCCGCAAGCGCCGCAGTCGTAAACGGGCGGGTACCAGTCCTTCAGGCCCACGAAGAGGATCGCGTCTACCGCCTCACAGACCGCCGCATCCCGGAACCAGATCTGCTCCTTCCGCTCCCGCCCCCGCGTCCGCATCCAGGCTGCGAGGCGCTTGCGCGTCGCCCCGTCGTGGACGATAACGGTTTCCATGAAGAGCGGGCTCCCCCGGAGGAAGAGCTGGCCGCCCGACTTGCGCGCGGTGATCGCCGAGGACGCCATGATCTTCGCTGCCTGGAGGACCGTCTCGACACGGAGATCATCGTAGGTGATCGGCCGGGACTCATCGGCCCCGTGCATCGGCGCCCTCCTCCCGCGGACCCGCCTTCCGGACCCGCGGCACCCGCTTCCCCTTCGGCTTCTGTCGCCCCCGGACCCGGGTCGGACGCCGGCGGCGGCGGGGGGAGGCCAGCACCTGGTAGACCCCGTCCAGCAGGACCGCGCCCCGCTCCAGGATCTCGTGATCGCTGGCCGATGCCTGGCGGAGACCCCGGAAGATCAGGTCGAAGCCGGGGCCCTCCAGCGTCTCGTCGGCGCTCGCGAGCAGGTCGGCACTCCGGATGATGGCACCCAGTCGGCGGAGGGCCGGATCCCGGACGCGGTACTTCCGCAGGATCGCCTCGAAGGTACAGCGACCCCGGTGATGGCCCAGCTCCGCCCCCGAGATATCGAACGGGACGGCGCCGGGGACGGTCTCCCCCTCCCCCACGAAGACGAAGGTGGCGGCAGGGTCCACGAAGCGCCGTAGCAGCCAGGCCGAGGCGACGCGGTCCACGTGGATCCCCTTCCGGGTGTAGTACCGCACGGTCACCTGGCCGGGCGCAGCCTGGCGCCGCGCGTGTACTGGCCCTCCAGCGCCTCCCGGACCTGCCGCAGCGCCCGCTCGGCTTCCTCGCGGCCGGGCCCGGGGAAATGGTCCCGCTGGTCGCAGCGGAGCAGCGCGAGCCGGAGCCGCCGGAAATCCGCCTCTGCCTCCTCCAGGACCGCCACGCTCAGCCTCCCCCGGAGCCGCCGCCGCAGCCCCTGGAGCTGTGCCGCCACCTTCTCCCGCTCGCGGGTCGCCACCTCCCGAAACCGGGTCAACAGCGGTGCATCGCCGCGCGGTCCCACCGCCTGCGCGCGGAAGAGGTAGGCATCCCCTCCCATCTCCTCAATCTCATCGGCGAGCCACCGGAGGTTCTCACCCCCTTCCGGCGTGGCGGGCAGCAGGCAGACGGAGTTCTGGAGGTACACGGCGCCGCATCGGAGCAGGCGGCGCCAGATGTGCGCCCGGAGGCGGGTCGGCTGTGGGGGGATCTTGTATACGAGGATCATCCAGTCGCGGG
>JACPAU010000054.1 GCA_016180705.1 Candidatus Methylomirabilota bacterium | reverse complement strand
GTGGAGTTCCTGGTGGACCGGGACGGAAACTTCTACTTCCTCGAGGTGAACGCGCGGCTGCAGGTGGAGCACCCGGTGACCGAGATGGTGACGGGGATTGATCTGGTCAAGGCGCAGCTCGCGCTCGCCGCGGGTGAACCGCTCCCCGTGCGCCAGGAGGAAGTCCGGCTGACCGGGCATGCCATCGAGTGCCGGATCTACGCCGAGGACCCGTTCCGGGGGTTCCTCCCCTCGCCGGGGCGCATCGTGACGTTCCGGCGCGCCGGGGGACCCGGCGTGCGGGACGACACCGGCGTGTACGAGGGCTACGAGGTCCCGGTCCACTACGACCCGCTGATCGCCAAGCTCGTCACCTGGGGGCAGACGCGCCTGGAGGCGATCCAGCGGATGCGCCGGGCCCTCACGGAGTACGTCATCATCGGGATCCAGACCACGATCCCGTTCCACCGCCGGGTGATGGAGGACTCCGCGTTCCTGGCGGGCGAGATGGACACCACCACCGTGGATCGGATCCTGGCGGCGCTCCCGCCGGCCGGCGGCCGCCACCGCCGGGCCGCGATCATCGCCGCCGCCCTGCACGCCTACCTCCAGGATCAGGAGGCGGCGGCGGCCCGGCCGGCGGCCGGGGCGGCGGCGGCGGGGAGCGGGTGGCTGGCGGCCGCCCGCCGGGAGACGCTCCGGCGCCGCTGAGGCGCCGCGCGCTGCTCGCGATGGCCTACATCGTCTCGTGCGAGGGGACCGACTACACGCTGGAGGTGGCCCGGCAGGGGCCCCGCTACCGGGTGACGCTCGACGGGACGGCGGCGGAGGTGGACCTGACGCCGATGGGCCGCCGGCTCTACTCCCTCCTCCTCGGCGCGGACTCCTACGAGGTGGATGTCCTGGCGGAGGGGAACCGCCTGACCCTGATCGTGAGCGGCGAGGTCTACCAGGTCGAGGTCGCGGACGAGCGGGAGCGGCGGCTCCGGGCCGGGGCCTCCCGGGCCGAGCGGCGGGCAGGGCGGCAGGAGGTGACCGCGCCGATGCCGGGCAAGGTGGTCGCGGTCCTGGTGGGGGTGGGGCAGGAGGTGAAGGCGGGCGAGGGCCTCGTCGTCATCGAGGCCATGAAGATGGAGAACGAGCTCCGGGCCCCCGGGGCCGGCCGGGTCGCCGAGGTGCGCGCGGTGGCCGGGAAGGCGGTCACCGGGGGCGACGTGCTGGTGGTGCTCGAGTAGGGGGCGACGATGGCGGAGCGGGAGAAGGACCGGGAGCGCCTGCGGGCGGCCGCCGAGCGGTGGGAGCGGGAGACGGTGGCCCGGAGCCTCGAGAAGGCGCCGGAGCGGAAGGCGGCCTTCGCCACCCCCTCCGGGCTCACGCTCAGGCGCTGCTACAGCCCCCTGGACCTCGCGGAATGGGAGTACGTGGAGCGGCTGGGCTTCCCCGGGGAGTACCCCTTCACCCGGGGGGTCCAGCCCACCATGTACCGGGGCCGCCTCTGGACGATGCGCCAGTACGCCGGCTTCGCCACGGCCGCGGAGACGAATCGCCGGTTCCGCTATCTCCTCACCCAGGGCCAGACGGGCCTGTCGGTCGCCTTCGACCTGCCCACGCAGATCGGCTACGACTCCGACGACCCGCGGGCGGTCGGGGAGGTGGGAAAGGTGGGGGTCGCCATTGACTCGCTGGAGGACATGGCGGCCCTCTTCGAGGGAATCCCCCTCGACCGGGTGAGCACCTCCATGACCATCAACGCCACGGCGGCGATCCTGCTGGCGATGTACGTCGCGGTCGGGGAGCAGCAGAACGTCCCGACGAAGGCCCTGGCCGGGACCCTGCAGAACGACATCCTGAAGGAGTACATCGCCCGCGGGACCTACATCTTCCCGCCCGGCCCCTCGATGCGCCTCATCACCGACACCTTCGCCTTCTGCGCCGCCGAGATGCCGCGGTTCAACGCGATCAGCATCAGCGGCTACCACATCCGGGAGGCGGGGGCGACGGCGGCGCAGGAGGTGGCCTTCACGCTCGGGAACGGGATCGCCTACGTGGAGGCGGCGCTCCGGGCCGGGCTCGCCGTGGATGCCTTCGCCAGCCAGCTCTCCTTCTTCTTCAACGCCCACAACACCTTCCTCGAGGAGATCGCCAAGTTCCGGGCGGCCCGGCGCCTGTGGGCGCGGATCATGCGGGAGCGCTTCGGCGCGCGAGACCCCCGCTCCTGGATGCTCCGGTTCCACACCCAGACCTCCGGGGTGACCCTCACCGCCCAGCAGCCGGAGAACAACGCGGTGCGCGTGGCCCTCCAGGCGCTGGCCGCGGTGCTGGGGGGGACCCAGTCGCTGCACACCAACGCGCGGGATGAGGCGCTCGGGCTGCCGACGGAGGCGGCGGCCCTCCTCGCTCTCCGGACGCAGCAGATCCTGGCCCACGAGAGCGGGGTGGCCGACGTGGTGGATCCGCTCGGGGGAGCGTATGTCGTGGAGGCGCTGACCGACGCGCTCGAGGCGGAGGCGGCCGCCTCCCTCGAGAAGATCGACGCGATGGGCGGGATGGTCCGGGCCATCGAGGTCGGCTACGTGCAGAAGGAGATCCAGGAGGCGGCGTACCGGCATCAGCGGGCGGTGGAGGCGGGGGAGCAGGTCGTCGTGGGGCTGAACGCGTACGCCGCGGAGGCGCCCGTGCGCATCCCGGTCTTCCGGGTGGACCCGGCGGTGGAGGAGGAGGCGCGCCGCCGCCTGGCGGCGCTCCGCGCCCGGCGGGACGGCGCGGCGGCCGGGCGCGCCCTGGATCACCTGGAACAGGCGGCCCGGGGGGGCGAGAACCTGGTCCCGCGCATCCTCGAATGCGTCAAGAGCCACGCGACCGTCGGGGAGATCTGCGAGCGGCTGCGCGCCGTCTTCGGCGAGTACGAGGAGACCGTGACCGTCTGAGGCTGCCCCGGCATCGGCCCATAGTCACGTGATCAAATGATCAAGAAGCTCGACCACATCGCCATCGCCGTCCGGGACCTGGAGGCGTCGGCCCGCACCTTTCAACAGATTCTGGGTATTCCCCCTACTAAGGTCCAGGAGGTTCCCACGGAGAAGGTCCGGGTGGCCTTCTTCCCCTTCGGCGGGGCCGAGATCGAGCTGGTCCAGGGGCTTGGCCCTGGGAACCCGGTGGCGAACTTCATCGAGAAGCGGGGCGAGGGCGTCCACCACATCTGCCTCGAAGTGGATGACCTCGAGGGAACGCTTGCCCGCCTCGCCGCCGCGGGCGTCCCGCTTCTCGACCGGACCGGGAAGCCCGGCGCCTGCGGGCAGGTTGCCTTTCTCCACCCGAGGGGGGCGAACGGCGTCCTCATCGAACTGGTCCAGAGGCCCACCTGATCCCCCCACTCCTGCCGCGCCGCGTTATCCAAGATTTTCCTTGACTCGACTGCCTGTGGACAAGTATGTGGACAGGTGGTACACCACCCGTCGAACCGTTCCGGAGCGCCGGGCCTGGCGCTCCTCCCCACGAGGCCCTCGGATGAAGCGGGCAACCATCTCCTGGTGGCCGATGCTTTTCCTCCCGCTCCTCGCCGCCCTGCTCCTGGGGGCGTGCGGCGGCGCCAAGGGAGCGGGGACCGCCGCCGCCGGTCCTGCGGCGGGCGCGGGCTCGCCCCCCGCCCCGCCCCCAGAGGCCCGCGCTCTTGCTCCGTCGGCAGCGGTCCGCCCCGAGGAGCGCCGGGGCTACGTGGTCGTGGTGGACGGGATGCGGATCGTCATTGACCTGGCCGACGGGGAGGTCAAGAAGGACGGCCTCATCGCCA
>JACPAU010000053.1 GCA_016180705.1 Candidatus Methylomirabilota bacterium | reverse complement strand
GGAGGCCCGGATGCAGCTTGCCCTCGGCATGTTCCCGCAGGTGCTGGTGGACGGGCTCATCCTGGGCTTCATGTACGCCCTCATCGCCCTCGGGTACACGATGGTCTACGGGGTCCTGCAGCTCATCAACTTCGCGCACAGCGAGATCTTCGTGGTGGGGGCCTTTATCGGGGTGGAGATCCTCCTTGGGCTCAAGGCAGCCGGGTGGCTGGCCAACATCCACCCCCTCCTTCTGATCCTCCTCCTGGTGGCGGCCGGGATGGCCGCCAGCGGGCTCTTGGCAGTGGGGGTCGAGCGGGTCGCCTACCGCCCCCTGCGGGGGGCCCCACGGCTGGTCCCCCTCATCTCCGCGATCGGCGTCTCCTTCTTCCTCCAGGATGCGATCCGGCTCATCGAGAGCCTCTGGCGCAACGCCTTCTACCTCGTCTATCCCCCGGTGGAGTTCTTCGACATCCGGATCCACTTCGGCGAGGTCTTCGACGTCTCGCTCAAGTCCCTCATCGTGATCGTGGCGGCCATCGGGATGCTCGTCTGCCTGACCCTCATCGTCAACCGGACCACGATGGGCAAGGCCATCCGGGCGGTGGCGGAGGACCAGGCCACCGCCAGCCTCATGGGCATCAACGTAAACCGCATCATCTCGCTTACCTTCTTCATCGGCGGCGCGATGGGTGGCGCGGCCGGGGTCCTCTTCGGGGTCCAGTATAGCCTCGTCAACCCCTACACGGGCTTCATCCCGGGCATCAAGGCGTTCACCGCGGCCGTCCTGGGGGGCATCGGGAACATCCCCGGCGCGATGGCGGGAGGCCTGGTGCTGGGGCTGCTCGAGGCGTTCTCCGCGTCCTACCTCTCCCTCTTGACGGGCGGGGCCTTCGGGGCCGAGTACAAGGACATCCTGGCCTTCTCCCTGTTGATCGTGATCCTGATCTTCCGCCCGCGGGGTCTGCTGGGCGAGGTGGTGGCCGAGAAGGCATAAGGCAGGGGGGATGCGCAGCGCGATCGCCCTCTTCCGGGAGCTGGACCTGCTGGGGTGGCGGCGGTGGCCCTCCGCGCGGCTCCTCTGGGTGACGGCCTACGTCGCCTTCAGCAGCAGCCTCGTGTACCTCTTCCCTCGCTCGCTCCTGGCCTTCCTCCTCTTCCAGGCCTCCGTCCTCCTCATCTACTACGCCGAGATGGGCCGGGGCGTCCAGCTCGCCGTCGGCGCCGTCGTCCTGGGCGTCCTCATGCCCTTCCTCGGGACGGTCAACGGCTACTACCTGGAGGTGGCAACGCAGGTGGGGATCTTCGTGGCTCTGGCGCTGGGCTTGAACATCGTGGTGGGCCTGGCGGGGCTGCTGGATCTCGGGTACGTCGCTTTCTACGCCGTCGGGGCCTACCTGTGGGCGATCTTCGGGTCCCGGCAGGCGGGGGAGATCTTCACCGCCGCCGCCTCCTACTTCCCCCTCCCTCCCGCCTGGTTCTTCGTCTTCATGGTCCTGGGGGTCCTGGTGGCGGCGATGACCGGCATCCTCCTGGGGCTCCCGGTCCTTCGCCTCCGCGGGGACTACCTGGCCATCGTGACCCTCGGGTTCGGGGAAGTCGTCCGGGTCCTGGCGAACAACCTGGACAAGCCGATCAACATCACCAACGGCCCGAAGGGGATCACCCCCATCCAGCGCCCGCCCCTGTTCTTCCAGCCGGTCCTCCAGGGCCTGGGGCTTGAGGTGGCGCCCTCCGTCCTGTACTCCCTCTACTTCTACTTCCTGGTCCTGCTGGTGGTGGTCTCGGTCACGCTCGTGACCCAGCGCCTGGATGAGTCCCACATCGGTCGGGCCTGGACGGCCATTCGGGAGGACGAGCTGGCGGCGGTCAGCATGGGGATCCCCCTCGTCCGAATGAAGCTCCTGGCCTTCGCGTGCGGCGCCTCCTTTGCCGGCGTGATGGGGGTCCTCTTTGCCTCCAAGCAGTTCTTCATCAATCCCGAGTCCTTCACCTTCCTGGAGTCCATCGGTGTCCTGGCCATGATCATCCTGGGCGGGATGGGGAGCATCCCGGGGGCCATCCTGGGGGCGACGCTTGTGACGGTCCTGAACCTCCAGGTGCTCAAGGGGATCTCCCTTTGGATGAACGAGCTTCGGAGCGCCGGGGTTGAGATCTGGGTGCCCCTCATCGGTTCCTTTTCCCTCGCCAACCTCCCGACCCAGCTGGAGCCGGCGAAGTACGAGCGGATGGTCTTCGGGGCCATCCTGGTCCTGATGATGATCTACCGGCCCCAGGGGATCCTCCCGTCCCGGCGGCGGCGCCGCGAGCTGGCCCGGGGGGGCGAGGGGGCCCAGGATGCTTGAGGCGCGGAAGGTCACGAAGCGGTTCGGGGGCCTCGTCGCCATCAGCGAGGTGGAGTTCACGCTGGAGCCCGGCACGATCGCCAGCATCATCGGCCCGAACGGGGCGGGCAAGACGACCTTCTTCAACGTCGTCACCGGGATCTACACGCCCGACGAGGGCAGCATCACCTTCGAGGGCCGGTCGCTCACGGGCCTCCGGCCGGACCAGATCACGGCCCTGGGGATCTGCCGGACCTTCCAGAACATTCGTCTGTTCGCCGAGATGTCGGTGGTGGAGAACGTGCTGGTGGGCATGCACAGCCGGATCCCCCTGGGCCTCGCTGACGTGCTCGTCCGGAACGGCCGCTTCCACCGCCAGGAGGACCGGGCCTGGGGGCGGGCGCACGAGATCCTGGCGACAGTGGGGCTGGCCGGGAAGGAGGAGGAACTGGCCAAGAACCTCCCCTACGGGGACCAGCGGCGACTGGAGATCGCCCGGGCGCTGGCCTCCAGCCCCACGCTCCTGCTCCTCGACGAGCCGACCGCGGGGATGAGCCACGGCGAGGCGGTGACCCTCATGGGGCTCCTGCGGCGGTTCATCCAGGAGTTCCACCTCACGATCCTCCTGATCGAGCACAACATGCGGGTCGTCATGGAGGTCTCCGACCGGGTCACGGTGCTGGATGACGGGGTGAAGATCGCCGAGGGGCTGCCGCGCGACGTCCAGAACGATCCGCGGGTGATCGAGGCCTACCTGGGCCGGCGGCGGTGGGGCGGGGCGGACGCGGGGGCGCAAGCGCGTGCTTGAGATCGAGGACCTGCACGTCTATTACGGGCAGATCCACGCGTTGAAGGGGATCACTCTCCGGGTCAAGGAGGGGGAGATCGTCGCCGTCCTGGGAAACAACGGCGCCGGGAAGACCACCACCCTCAAGACCGTCTCCGGCCTCCTGCGCCCCCGGAAGGGGGGGGTCCGGCTGATGGGGGAAGCCATTCACGGGCTCCCGCCCCACGAGATCGTCGAGCGGGGGATCGCCCACGTCCCGGAGGGCCGCCGCATCTTCAAGCGGCTGACCACCCTGGAGAACCTGGAGATGGGGGCGTATGCCCGGCGGGACGGGGGAGTGGCGGGCGACGTGGAGCGCGTCTACGCCCTCTTTCCCCGCCTGAAGGAGCGGCGCAGCCAGGTGGCCGGCACGCTCTCCGGGGGCGAGCAGCAGATGCTCGCCATCGCCCGGGCCCTCATGGCGCGCCCGCGGCTGCTCCTCCTCGACGAGCCCTCCATGGGCCTGGCCCCGATTCTCCTAGAGCAGATCTTCGACACGATCCGGGACATCAACCGCCAGGGGACGACGATCCTCCTGGTCGAGCAGAACGCCTACATGGCCCTCTCCATCGCCGGGCGGGGCTACGTGATGGAGACCGGAGGGATCGTCCTCGAGGACACGGCGCAGGGGCTGCTCACCAAC
>JACPAU010000184.1 GCA_016180705.1 Candidatus Methylomirabilota bacterium | reverse complement strand
GGGGAAGTTCCGCCGGGCCCTCCGGAAGGAGGACCAGGAGGCGCTGGAGGCCATGTTCTGCGCCGCCAAGTTCCACGTGGCGGCCGCCGCCTACGCCTCGCGCCTGAGCCCGCTGGAGGCCATCCTGGTCTCCGTCCTCCTGGAGCACCAAAAGGCCCTCGCCCGGCTGGAGCAGGCGCTCGCGCACAAGCCGGTTGCACCCGCTGCCCGGACCGAGTAGGGTATAACTCAGTCATACTCGAAGGGGGGTGGTGCCGTGGCGCGGACGACCAAGGTTCTGGCCGTTTCTCTGCCGCCCGACCTGGTCCGGGAGTACGAGGCGCTGGCCAGACGGCTCCGGAAGAACAAGAGCGAGCTCTTCCGGGAGATGTGGGCCGCCTTTAAGACCGCCCGGGAGGAGGAGGAGTTCTCGCGGGCGCAGCGGCGTGTCGTCCGGGAGGCGGGGGCTGCCGCCCGCCGGGCGGGGCGGAAGTGGCCTCTCACCGAGGCTGAGGTTGAGCGGATCGTGTTCGAGGACCGCTAGTGAGGGCGGTCTTCGACACGAACGTCTACGTGGCCGCCTTCCTCGCGCCGGGGGGGGAAGCCGAGCAGGCTCTCCTGGACGCCTACCGGCGCCAAGTGGAGCTGTACACCTCCCTGCCCATCCTCACGGAGGTCGCCCGCGTCCTCCGGGGGAAGTTTGGTGTCGGGGAGAGGACGGTCACCAGCGTGCTCAGGACGATCGCCCGGGCTGCGATCCTCGTTCGACCCCGTCGGCGGGTGGCCACCTTGGCGGACGAGCCGGACAACCGGATCCTCGAGTGCGCCGCGGAGGCGGGAGCGGACCTCATCGTCACGGGGGACCGAAATCTCCTCAGGCTCCGGGAGTTCGAGGGGGTCGCGATCGTCCGCCTGACGGATTTCCTGCGGATGTTCCCGGTGGAGCCGGCCCCATAACTCACGGTCCCTCCGTCCGCAGAGCGGAGCGTCGGCCCTTCCGGACCGCGATTCGTCTCGAGCAGGTCGTGCCGAGAGGGGGGAGATGGCTGCGATGCATTCCCGGCCAGGAGCGCTGCGCCGCCTGCAGTTTCGTCTGCTCACCCCGGGCCGATGGCCCGACCTCGTGCGGCTGTTCGGGGAGCGCGGGGCCTGCGGGGGCTGCTGGTGCATGTGGTGGCGGCTCCCGCGGTCCCGCTTCGCGCAGCAGAAGGGCTCGGTCAATGAGAAGGCATTCAAGCGCATCGTGGACGCCGGCGAGACGCCGGGGCTCCTCGCCTATCGCGGCGGGGAGCCCGTCGGCTGGTGCGCCCTCGCTCCCCGGGAGACCTATCCGGTCCTGGAGCGGTCGCGGATCCTGAAGCGCGTGGACGCGGAACCGGTCTGGTCGGTCTCCTGCTTTTTCGTGGCGAGACCCTTCCGGCGGCGGGGCGTGACGGTCGCCCTGCTCCAGGCTGCCGTCCGGTACGCGCGGGCGCGCGGGGCGCGGGTCGTGGAGGGCTATCCGGTCGAGCCGGGGCGGGGCCGCATGCCCGACGCCTTCGCGTGGCACGGGACGGCTTCGGCGTTCCGGCGGGCGGGCTTTGTCGAGGTGCTGCGGCGCTCGGCCACGCGACCGATCATGCGCTACGTCGTCGGGGGAGATTCGCGATAGCAATGCCGGTCCCCGCCGTCCTTTTTCTGGACGAGATCGCCGACGGGCACCCGGTGGGAGGGAAGGCCCGGGGCCTGGCGCGCCTCCTCGCCGCCGGCTTTTCGGTGCCGGCGGGCTTCGTCGCGGCGCCGGAGGCGACGGCCGAGGAGATCGCCGCGGCGTACCGCCGCCTGGGCGCCCGCCGGGTCGCGGTCCGCTCGTCGGCCGAGGAGGAAGATGCCGGGCGCCTCTCGTACGCCGGCCAGTTCGAGACGGTGCTCGGCGTGGAGGGTGTGGAGGCCCTGAGGAGGGCGGTGGAGAGGTGTCGGGCCTCCGCCTCCGGTCCCCGGGTGGATGGCTACCGGGAGGACGCCGGTCCGGGATTGCACCGGATGTGGGTCATCGTCCAGCGCATGGTGGAGCCGGAGTACGCGGGGGTCGCCTTCGCGGGGCCCGACGGCGCCCTGCTGGTCGAGGGCGTGGCCGGCCTCGGCGATGCGCTGGTCTCCGGGCGCTCGGCGCCCGTCGCCCTGCCGCCGGCGCTCCGCGCCCGAGTGGAAGGCCTCGCCCGCCAGGCGGCCGAGGGCCTCGGCGGCATTCTCGACCTCGAGTGGGCCGCCGAGCACGACCGCCTCTGGCTCCTGCAAGCCCGCCCAATCACGGCGCCGCTTCCCGCTCCGCTCCCCGCGCGGTTCCGCCTCTGGACGGCCGCCAACCTCCAGGAGGCGATCCCCCGGCCGCTCACCCCGCTGTCGGAGGAGGCGACGCGGCGCAACATTCAGGAGGTCTTCCGCATCTCCTTCGCCTTCACCGGCCTGCCCGAGTCGGACGGGCCGTCGCTGCGGCTGGTCCGGGGCTGGTTCTACATGTCCTACAGCGCCATGGCCGCCACGATGTCGGTCCTCCCCGGCTTCCGGCTGGAGAACCTCCTCCGGATGTTTGGCGACGGGCCGGACCTGGCCCCGCGGATCGCGTACCGCCGGGGCCGGCGCTTCCCGTTCTGGCTCCGGCTCCCGGTCATCCTGATGCGCCGGGCGGCCTGGATTTGGTCCGTCGAGCGGCGGATCGGCCAGGCACGGGAGGCGGTGGACCGGTTCGCCGAGGAGGTGGAGTCGGCGATCGCGAGCGGCGCCCCCGATGCTGGCCTCGCGGGTCTGCTCGCGTCCCTGCCCGTCAGGATCCACCCGGCGCTCGAGGCGATGAGCGTCGCGACCAGCATCGCCAACGGGCTCCTCAGCGCGCTGATGGGCTGGGCGGCGAGGAGGGGGAAGGAAGGCGCGGCCGCCCGGGCAGCCGCCATGGCCGCCGCGGGGGAGATCGAGAGCGTACGGCCGGTGCGAGAGGTCGCCGCGCTCGCCGACTGGCTCCGCGCGAACCCCGGGCGTCCCGACGACCATTCCGAGGTCCAGGCCCGCCTCGCGCGGGTGCTCGAGGCCTGCGGGTTCCGGGGCGAGAACGAGGCCGAACTCGCGCACTCGCGGTGGGGGGAACGGCCGCGGGACCTCCTCCGCCTGGCCAGGCAGATGGCCGCGGCGCGCGCGCCGTCCTCCCCGGGCCCCGGCGACTCCGGGGCTGCACCCGCGGTCCGCGGCCTCACCGGCGCGTTCCTCCGGCAGGCGGCCCGGCGCGCGCGGGTCTGGCAGCGGCGGCGCGAGGCGACCCGGGCGGACCTCGTGCGGATGTCGGCAGGCATCCGCCGGCTGCTCCTCGAGGTCGGCCGCCGGCTGTGTGAGCGGGGGGCCCTCGGCGAGGTCGAGGACGTCTTCTACCTCCTCCGGAGCGAGATCGAGACGCTCCTCGGCGGGCCGGCTCCTCCTCTCAGCGGTGTGTCGGTCGCGCTGCGCATCCGGCGGCGCCGGGATCGCCACCGCCGGCTGCTCGGGTGGCCTCCGCCGCCGCGCCTCCTCGCCGAGCTCCCGGACGGGCGGCTGGTCCCCTTCGCGCCCGAGCCCGCCTCGGGGGAGGTCCTGCGAGGCTTCGGCGCCTCTCCCGGCCGCGTCACGGGCCGGGCGCGGGTGCTGCGCGAGGTCGGGCAGGGCGGGGACCTCCGCCCGGGCGAGGTCCTCGTAGCCCGCACGACGGACATCGGCTGGACGCCCCTCTTCCGGCTCGCTGCGGCCGTCGTCACCGAGATCAGCGCCCCGACCTCGCATGCGGCGATCGTGGCCCGCGAGCTCGGCCTGCCCTCCGTGGTCAACGTGGACG
>JACPAU010000183.1 GCA_016180705.1 Candidatus Methylomirabilota bacterium | reverse complement strand
AAGCGCTTCGAGGATCTCTTCGCCGAGGGGGCGGTCTCGGCCAGCCAGCGCGACACCGCCCGGACCCAGGACGAGATGGCGGCGGCGACCGTCTGGGAGGCGGAGGCCCAGGCGGAGAGCGAGGCGCAGGCGGTCCAGACCGCCGCCGCCGCCGTGGAACAGGCGCGGGCCGCTCTCGGCCTGGCCCGCAAGCGGGCCGCCGACACCGAGGTCCGCTCCCCCCTGAAGGGGGCCGTCAAGCAGCGGCTGGTCTCGGCTGGGGACGGCATCAAGGAAAAGACCCCGCTCCTGGTCCTGGTGGCGACCAACCCGCTCAAACTCCAGGGGACGGTCCCGGAGCGCTTCGCGCCGGAGATCAGGGTCGGTCAGCCGGTGTCGGTGACGCTCGATGCCTACCCGGGGCGCGCCTTCCGGGGGAAGGTCTCGCGGGTGAGCCCGGCGGTGGACCCCCAGACCCGGACGCTCGCTCTGGAAGCCCTTCTGGAGAACCCCGACGGCCGGCTCAAGCCGGGCTTCTTTGCCAAAGGAGAGGTCCTCGCCCGGACCGACCGGGACGTCCCGTTCGCCCCCGAGGCGGCCCTCTACACCTTCGTGGGAATCACCAAGGTCTTCGTGGTGGCCGACGGGACGGTCCAGGAGCGCCAGGTGGAGATCGGCGACCGCGTGAACGGCTGGGTGGAGATCCGCCGCGGGGTCAAGCCCGGGGAGGTGGTCGCCACGGCGAACCTGGCCGCCCTGTTCGACGGGGCGGCGGTCACCGTGACGGGCGCCGCCGGCGCGGGGGGGGAGACGCGGTGAGGCTCGTCGAGATCTGCGTCCGGCGCCCCGTCTTCGCCACCATGCTCGTCGTCTCCCTGGTGGTGCTCGGCCTCGCCTCCTTCCGCGAACTGGGTCTCGACCTCTTCCCGAAGGTGGACCTCCCCACCGTCACCATCACGACCCGCCTCGAGGGGGCGAGCCCGGAGGAGGTGGAGAGCCAGATCACGAAGCGGATCGAGGAGGTCGTCAACACCATCAGCGGGATCGACGAACTACGCTCGACCACCATCGAAGGCCAGTCCCAGATCTTCGCCACCTTCGTCCTGGAGCGGGACATTGATGAGGCGGCGAACGACGTCCGGGAGAAAGTGGCGACGGTGGTCGGCAGCTTCCCCCCCGGCACCGACGCGCCGGTCATCGAGAAGTTCGACCCGGACGCCGCCCCCATCATGGCCGTCGTGGTCTCGGGCCGGCGGAGCGCGCGGGAGATCACCGAGATCGCCGACAAGCGGATCAAGCGGCAGCTGGAGACGGTGAAGGACATCGGGGCGATCACGCTGGTCGGGGACCGCAAGCGCGAGATCCAGGTCCTGGTGGACCCCTACCGGCTGACCGCACACGGCCTCTCGATCCAGACCGTCAAGGACGCGCTCCGGCGCCAGAACACCGAGATCCCGGGCGGGCGGCTCACGTGGGGGGAGCGGGAGGAGGGGCTCCGGACCGCCGGCCGGGTCGTCCGCGCCACTGACTTCAGCGACCTCGTCGTGGCCGACGTGAAGGGCGCGCCGGTCCGGGTCCGGGACATCGGACAGGCCGTGGACGGGGAGGAGGAGGCCCGGACCCTCTCCCGCCTGGACGGGAAAGCGGCCGTCTCCCTCCTCATCCGCAAGCAGTCGGGGACCAACACGGTCCAGGTGACGGACCGGGCGAAAACGCGCCTCGCCGAGATCGGGCGGCTCCTGCCCGCCGACATCGAGATCCAGGTGGTCCGGGACCAGTCCCGCTTCATCCGGCGGGCCATCACCGAGGTCCAGGAGCACCTCATCCTGGGCGGGGTCCTGGCCAGCCTGATCGTCCTCTTCTTCATCCGGAACCTCCGGACGGCCCTGATCGCCGCGCTGGCCATCCCGGCCTCCATCATCTCCACCTTCACCATCATGCGGGCGGCCGGGTTCACCCTGAACAACCTGACCATGCTGGGGCTCTCCATCTCCACCGGCATCGTCATTGACGACGCCATCATCGTCCTGGAGAACATCTTCCGGCACATGGAGGAGGAGCGCCGGCCCCCCATGGAGGCGGCGGTCGTGGGGGCCAAGGAGATCGCGCTCGCCGTGATGGCCACCACCCTCTCCCTCGTGGTCATCTTCCTCCCGGTGGCCTTCATGGGGGGGCTCGTGGGACGGTTCTGGCGCTCCTTCGGGCTCACCGCGACCTTCGCCATCATGGTTTCCCTCCTGGTCGCCTTCACCCTGACCCCGATGCTGAGCAGCCGGTTCCTCCGCCCGGCCCACGCCGGGGCGGGTCACGGGTCCAAGGCCGGCTGGCTCTATGCCCGGCTCGAAGCCGCCTACGAGCGGTTGCTGCGGTGGTGCCTCCGGCATCGGGCCCTCACGATGATCGGGGCAGTGTCCATCATGCTCTCCCTCGTCCCCCTGGCCCGGCGCGCCAAGGTCGAGTTCATCACCGACGACGACATGAGCGAGTTCGAGGTGATCGTGGAGACGCCGCCCGGGTCCTCCCTGGAGAGAAGCACCGCCATCCTGGGCGCCGTGGAGGCGAACCTCCGCCGGGAGGTCCCGGAGGTCGAGCGCCTCTTCACGACCGTCGGGGTCCGGGGGCAGTTCACCTCGAACGTCACCGACGGGTCCATCTACGTGGCCCTGAAGCACATGAGCCTGCGGAGCCGGTCCCAGCAGGAGATCATGCAGCAGGTGCGGGGGATCCTGACGGCCCGGCACCCGGAACTGCGGGTCAGCGTCCAGCAGGTGGGCCTGGTCTCGGGAGGCGGCTTTCGGCAGACGCCGTTCAACTACGTGATCCGGGGGCCGGAGCAGGACCGGCTGGAGGAGATCGCGCAGACCCTCATCCGGCGGCTCCGGGCCATCCCGGGCTTCGTGGACACGGACACGGGCCAGGCCCTGCGCCACCCCGAGGTCCAGGTCCACATTGACCGGCGGAAGGCGGCGGACCTCGGGGTGAGCGTGGAGGCGATCGCCTCGAGCCTGCGGACGCTCGTGGGCGGGGAGCGGGTGACCTTCTACCGCGAGGCGGGGGAGCAGTACGACGTGCGCCTCCGGCTCCTCGAGCCGTACCGGCGGGAGAGCGGGATCATCCGCGAACTGACCGTGCCGGGGACGAACGGCACCCTGGTGCGGCTGAGCAACCTGATGACCCTGGAGAGCGGGCAGAGCCCGGCGCAGATCGACCGGTACTCCCAGGAGCGGCAGATCACGGTGGTCTCCAACATGTACCAGAAGCCCCTGGGAGAAGCCTTGAACGAGGCCACCGCGATCCTCCGGGGGATGAACCTCCCGCCCGAATACACCTTCCTCCCCATCGGGCGGGGCAAGCTCCTGGCGGAGGCGTTCCAGAACTTCCTCATCGCCTTCGTCCTCAGCCTGGCCTTCATCTACATGGTCCTGGCCGCCCAGTTCGAGTCGTTCGTCCACCCGGTCACGATCATGGTCTCCATGTTCCTGGCGCTGCCCTTCGGCCTGCTGAGTCTGCTCGTCACCGGCTCGACGCTCAACATCTACAGCGTGATGGGGCTGTTCCTCCTGATGGGCGTCCGGGCGCGGGGCAAGCCGCGCTTCGAGGCCCAGATGGAGGCGGACCGGGCGCGGCTCCGCCCCATCTTGATGACGACGCTGGCCATCATCGCCGGCATGCTCCCGGTGGCGGTGGGGCGGGGGGACGGCTCGGCCTCCCGCGCCGCGATGGCCATCGTGGTGGTCGGCGGCCAGGCGCTGTGCCTCCTGGTCACGCTCCTCATCACCCCGGTCATCTACAGCACTTTCGACGACTTCCGGGGGGCGCGCCCCTTCACCTGGATGGCCGAGTGGCGCCTCTGGTCGGCGCTCCGGGCGGCGCGGGCACGCGTCTCCTGGGGTCTCTCCCGCTACGCGAACGGCCGATCCCCCTCCGGGCCCCCGGAGCCCTGAACTGCCCCGCATCCTGAGGCCGATGGCCCGTCCCGCAGACGCCGCCACGGAGTCCCGCCCCCGGCTCCTGACCGGGCCTTTCGTCCTCACCTGCGTCGCCACCTTTTTCTTCTTCCTCTCCTTTTACCTGCTCCTCCCCACTCTCCCCCTCTACGCCCAGGAGCACGGGATGGGGGAGTCGGAGATCGGGCTCATCATCGGGGCCTTCGCCTTCAGCGCGCTGCTCGTGCGGCCCTACGTCGGGCGCGCGATCGACCGGCACGGACGCAGGGGGGTCCTGCTTCTGGGAACGGCGGTCTTCCTCTTCTCCTCCCTCGCCTACCACTTCACCCGGACCGTCGGGAGCCTCCTGGCCCTCCGGCTCCTGCACGGCGCCGGCATGGGTCTCTTCACGACGGCCGCCAGCGCCGTCACCACGGACCTGGCCCCGCCGGAGAGGCGCGGCGAGGCCATGGGCTACTTCGGCATGGCCGCCAATTTAGCCATGGCGGGCGGGCCGGCCGTGGGGATGTGGCTGATCGGGGACGGGGCCTTCGGCGGCCTCTTCCTCACCGCCGGGAGCGTGGCGGCTGCCGCGGTCCTCCTCGCGACCGCGGTCCCCGAGACCTTCCCCGCCGGCGCCGCCCCGGCCGTCCCCGGGCCCCTCTTCAGCCGTGCCGCCCTCCTCCCCTCAGGCGCGATGCTCAGCCTCTGCATCACCTACGGGGCCGTGGTTTCCTTCCTCCCCCTGCTGGGCCGGCAGGTCGGCATGGGCAACCCCGGCCTCTTCTTCACGGTCTACGCCGCCTTCCTGGTCCTGACCCGCCCCCAGGCGGGGCTCCTCTCGGACCGCGTGGGGCGGGCTGCGGTCATCCTGCCGGGGATGGCGCTCGTGGCCGCCGCCATGGGGACCCTCGCCGCGGCCCGCGGCCCCGGATGGCTCCTGCTGGCCGGCGCCCTCTACGGCATCGGTCTCGGCGCGGCCCACCCCGCCCTGCTGGCCCTCACCACCGACCGCGCGGCCCCCACCGAGCGAGGCCGGGCCATGGCCACCCTCTACGCGGCCCTCGAACTCGGGATCAGTTCCGGCTCGGTCCTCCTGGGGCTGCTGCTGTCCTACACGTCCTTCCCCGCCATGTTCGGGGCGGCGGCCGCCATCGCGGCAGCGGGGACCCTCGGCTTCCTCGTCGCCTCCCGCCGCCGCTGGTAGCTGCCCGCGGTGACGCTGAATTGGTCTTGCACGCTGACACCAGGCCGCCAGCCCCGCGACGTGGGAAGTCCACAAATTCTCCTTGACTCACTTTTACCAATTTGGCTATTTTTACCGTACGGTAAAAGAGGACAATTCAGTGCAAAACGAGAAGCGGGTTCTCCAAAGATTCCTCGCACAACTGCGGAAACTCCTTCCCACACTCCATATCAATCCAGTCCCTGCCCGTCGGCATAACCGCCAGGGCTCTCGGGTGGACCTCATCCTAAAAGTACGCGCCGGCCGCAAACTCCACACCTTGCTATGCGAGGTCAAATCCGTTGGGGAACCTCGGTATCTCTACCAGGCAATCGGCACTTTGAACCAGAAACGGAAGGCTATCCCTGCTGCCTACCCCATAGTCGTCGTCCCGTACATCTCTCCCGAGGGAAGGCAAATCTGTCGAGAAGCGGCAGTCGGCTATGTAGACCTAACCGGTAACGTTTATTTGGAGTTTGACGGAATCCTCCTTGAACGAAGCGGAGAGACGGTCCCGCGCGAGGCACGGACCCGCGCCCGGCGGCTTTTCTCACCGAAATCGACGCGAGTGCTCCGGGTCTTGTTGGAGAATCCGAAGGTCGAGTGGTCATTTCCCCAATTGGCAGCTGAATGCGAAGTTAGCCTACGCACCGCCTATGTGGTGATCAACACCCTGGCGGACAAGGGCTACGTGCAGAAGCAACGGAAAGCAATTGCCCTTATTAACCCCTCTGGCCTCCTGGAACTCTGGGGCGAGAACTACTCCTTCGAGCTGAACCCACGGGAGAGCTTCTTTAGCTTCATACGGTCGCCAGCCGAGTTCCAAGAGCAATTTGCCGCCTTAGCATCGAAGCGTCGCCTGAAGTACGCCTTTACTCTCCACAGTGGTGCCTCGCTGATTGCCCCGTTTGTTCGTTACACCGACGTCCATTTTTATCTGTTGGGTGATGCAAGCCCCATTATCGCCGCAATGGATCTGCGGCCCGTTGAAACCGGGGGAACCATCCATGTCCTGCACCCCTTCGACGAAGGGGTACTCTATAGAACGCAGGAGGTCCAGGGGAAGCGAGTCGTCAGCAATGTCCAGCTTTACCTGGACCTTCTCCGGTATCCTGCTCGAGGCAAAGAGCAGGCAGACGTGCTCCGGAAGAAAAAGTTGGGCTTCTAGGATGTGAGGGACGCCGGGTTGGCCGGACCAAGGCTCGCGGAAGCGTATGGGGAGGACGTAACCGAGGCTTCGCAATCCGCGCTCGCGGAACTCGCAACGACGTTGAGATCGTACAGAGACGCCCTCGTCCTGATCGGCGGTTGGGCCCCCTATCTGATCCTGGAGCGGTTCGGAAGGAGCGAGAGCGAGTTCCAGCACGTGGGCTCGATTGACATCGATTGGGTTGTAGACCCCCGGCTCGTCGATCGAGAGCGATACGCCACCATTATTGAACTCCTCCGGCTTCGGGGCTACACCCCCGTT
>JACPAU010000182.1 GCA_016180705.1 Candidatus Methylomirabilota bacterium | reverse complement strand
ACCTCGTCCAGCTTGTGCGGCCGGATGATGAAATCGATTCGCTTCATGGCGTCTCCCTCTGGCGACATCGCCATATCCGCCTCTCCTCCTATTGCTCCGGAGCGACCAACGCCAATGCCGGCCCGCTACACCGCCGCCTCGCCCCGCTCCCCTGTCCGGATCCGGATGACGTCTTCGACGTCGGTGATGAAGATTTTCCCGTCGCCGATCCGGCCGGTCTTGGCGGCGCTGATGATCACCTCGACGATCTTGTCAACGTCGGCGCTCGGGGCAAGGAGCTCCACCTTGATCTTCGGAAGGAGGTCGACCACGTACTCCATCCCCTTATACAGTTCCGTGTGTCCCCGCTGCCGCCCGAAGCCCTTGGCCGGGATCACGGTCATCCCCTGGACGCCGGCCTCGCTCAACGCCCTTCGGACTTCTTCGAGCTTGAAGGGCTTGATGATGGCTTCGATCTTCTTCATCTCCGCGGTTTCCTCTCCGGGAAGGACCGGCGCCGCTTCCAGGAGGGCAAGAGTGACTGTCTGCCGGGAAAGGGCAAGATATGTTCCAACCGCTCGCGGTGGGGGACAAGCGAAAGGAGATCAACGAGAAGTATGGAGAAACACGCGGGTCAGGAAAGGACGGGAGAGCAGCGCTTGGGAAGGAGGGGAACGGCGATGGGGGGGTGGTTCCGACAGTTTTGTCCGCCGCCTACAAATTTGTCGGCCGAAGGGTCGGGGAAGTCTGGGGTCGTGTCCGGGATGGGCCGATCCCGTACTTCCGCAGCCGATAGCCCAGTTGGCGCGGCGTCAAGCCCAGGAGGGTTGCGGCCCTGGACTGCACCCCGCCGCACTGCCTCAGGGCCAGGTGAATCTGCTCCCGCGCGATCTCCTCCAGGGAGCGCGGGCCCGGGGGGCTGCCGGGATCCGCTCGATGCAGTTCTCCAGCTCCCGGACGTTCCCCGGCCAGTCGTACTCCATGAGGAGGTCCATCGCGGCAGCCGAGACCTTCACCATCTTCCCGTTTTCGCTGTTGAACCGCTCGAGGAAGTGACCGATGAGGGCGGGGATGTCCTCCCTCCGGTCCCTGAGGGGAGGGAGGTACATGGGGACCACGTTGAGGCGGTAGTAGAGGTCCTCTCGGAATCCCCCGTCGCGGACGGCCTGCTCCAGGTCCTTGTTGGTGGCGGCGATGATCCGGACGTCTACGGTGATCGTCTTCGTCCCCCCCACCCGCTCGAACTTCCTCTCCTGGAGGACCCGCAGGAGCTTCACCTGGAGGCCCACCGGGATGTCCCCGACCTCGTCCAGGAAGATCGTTCCGCCGTCCGCCAGCTCGAAGCGCCCCTTCTTGGCCTGGAGCGCCCCCGTGAAGGCCCCCTTCTCGTGGCCGAACAGCTCGCTCTCCAGGAGGTTTCCGGGCAGGGCGGCGCAGTTGAGCTTGATGAAGGGCCCCCCCGCCCTCGGGCTTCCATAGTGGACGGCCCTGGCCACGAGCTCCTTCCCCGTGCCGCTCTCTCCCCGGATCAGCACCGTGGCCCTGCTCCCGCTCACCCGCTCGATGCCCCGGAAGACCTCCTCCATCTTTTTGCTCTGCGCGACGATGTTCGCCGGCCGGTACTTCGCCCTGAGTTCCTGCTGGAGCTGGAGGTTCCGTTCCAGCAGGTCCTGTTTCTCCTGCGCGATCAGGCGGTGGAGTTCCACGGTCTGCCCGATCAGCGAGGCGACGATGGTCAGGACCCGGAGATCTTCCTGGTAGGGGACCCGCGCCGTGAACAGCCGGTCCGCACTCAAGACGCCGATGGCCTCCCCCTTGACCTTGATGGGGACCGCGAGCCAGGCGATCCGCTGCTTCTCCAGGCCCTCGTGGGACCCGGTCTTGTCGATGAACAGCGGCTCCTTGGTCACGTCCGGGACGACCAGAGGCATGCCGAGCTGCATGACCTGACCGACAATTCCTTCTCCGACGTGATACTTCCCCCGCCTCTTCTCCGCCTCCCGGAGGCCGAGGCCGACGCGCACCGACAGCTCCTTCGTGGCCGGATCGTATAGGAGGATCGTCCCCTGCTTCATCCCCATGAATGAGTGCACGATCCTCAGGATGGCGAGCATCACCTGCTCGAGGTCCAGGGATGAGCTGATCACCTTGCCGACCTCGTACAGCGTGGTGAGCTCGAGGATCTTGTGATCGAGGCGGTCTTTGTCGCTCAGCATCAATACCCGCTTCTGCCGGCCGGCAGGCGCCCCCTTCCGCTGGGGGACACCGCTTCCCGTCGGCCCGAAACGCCGGCGTCCTCCAGACCCCGTGGGGGAAGTTCAAGCAACCTCTATGCCTAGCGAGCCCCCTGGTATCGCCGCCTTGTTTCTGGCGCTCTTGAGGTCCCAAGCCTCTCGCGCCTCCGCCCGTGCGGCCTGTGGTTGCTCAACGTTTGACCAGTCCCCCGTGGGTTTGCTCAAAAGCTAGGAGGGGAGAGGCACCTGATTGCGGATACCCTCTAGCCGAGTCCACGTGATGACGCTACAATCTGCTGCGGCCCCGGGAAGAACGGTCGGGAGGGGAGCGGGAGCGGGCGTGGACTGATCGGAACGGGCGCCCGTCCTCAGCGGGAGAAGGATTGGGGATGAACCGGCTGGCGCGGATCTTCTGGGACCTGCAGATGGAAGACCCGATGGGGCTGGAGGAGTTCTGCGAGGCGGCGCGCGCGGGGCGCTACGGGACCTCGAGCCCTGCGGAGATCGCGGAATTCCTTGTGGAGGTCGAGCAGGCCATCCTGGAGAACATCGAGTTGAAGCTGGCGGAGAGCCCGCACCTGGCGCCGCTCCGCCAGGAGAAGATCGAGGAGACCACCACCAGGATCGCCGACCTGCGGCGCCGCTACGGCCCCGGGCCCTCCTGAGCGGCACCCCCGAGCGGGCGGGGCGCAGGGCCCCGCGCGGGCAGGACGGAGTCGGCCTCCAGGTCCCGGAGGGCGGCGGCGAACGTGAGGGCGTCGCGGCGCATCTCCTCCCGGATCCGACCCCGGTCCCCCTCCAGGCGGCTGATCTCCTGCTGCAGGCGGATGAGCCGCTCCAGGGCATCCTGCACGATCCGGTCGGCCTCCCGCGCCGCTTCCTCCTGGGCGTTCGCGATCATCTCCTCGGCCAGCCGCTGGGCCGTCCCCAGCGTGTTCTGCACCTTCCCGGCCTGCTCCCGCCACCGGCCGAGTTCGGCCTGCAGGGCCTTGCTCTCCTGCCGGAACTCCATCACCCGCCGCTGCAGCGCCGCCAATTCGTCCGAGACCGCCACCAGATACTCGTACACCTCTCGCCGGTCGTAGCCGCGCAGGCGCCGCTGGAAGGTGTGGGAGCGGACCTCCTCCGCGCGCAGCCGCCAGCGCGGCGCCTCGGGGGCGGGCCCGGCCTCCCGCGGGCCGCCGGGGCGTGGGGTCTGCTCCGGGGGCTGGAGGGACGCGGAGTCGCGCGGCGAGGGAGCCGGCGGCACCTCGATGGTGGAGAGGAAACCGGCCATCTCGGGGGACGAGAGTTCCGGTATCCGGAGCGGGACGTCCTCGGCCCTGGGGGCGCCCGGTTCCCCCGTGTCCGGCAGGAGCGGATCGGCCCGGCGGCGGCCGAGGCGCCGTCCGACGAGGAGGAGGAGGATCCCCACGAGGACGACCGCGCCCGCCAGGACGAGGGGGTCGCTGTAGAGGAGCCGGTTGAGCGCCGCCGTCAGGGCTGCCGCGTCCATCGAGGACCTCGGGCGCGGATGGGGCCACCCATCCGCGGACAGCCGGCATCTTAGCATCCGCTTTGCCCGGCGACAACGTCCTCCCCGGCCCCCTCCCGCGGCCGGGAGTCGCGCGTGGGGAAAATCATCTTGTCGGCGGTGCGGAAGTCTCCTAGACTGGCGCGGCGGACGGCTGGGGCTGCCCGCCGGGTTCCGGCCGCCGGGGGGGCGAGGGATGACTGTCGTCGCCATGACCAGGGAGAGAGGGAGCCTCGGGACCACCATCGGGATGGAGGTCGCCAAGCGGCTCGGCTGGGAGTTCGTCCAGCAGGACATCATCCGCCAGGCGGCTCAGGAGTTCGAGGTGTCCGAGGAAGACCTCATCCGGGCCGTGGAGGAGCGCCCGGGGTTCTTCGAACGGCTCGGGCACGCGGCCCGCAAGCAGTTCATCTTCTTGGCCGCCGAGGTTTTCGACTTCGCCGCGCGGGGCGGGGTGGTCATCATGGGCCGCTTCTCCACGCTTCTCCTCCGCCCGGTTTCCCACGTCCTCACCGTCCGGGTCTGCGCCCCGCTGGAGGTGCGCCTGGGCCGGGTGATGGAGCGGCACGCCGCCGGGCGGGAACGGGCCCTCCGGATCATCAAGGCCTACGACGAGGGGGTGCGGGCCCGGGTCGGGGAGTTCTTCGACGCGGACTGGCGCGATCCGGCGCTGTACGACCTGACCCTGAACACCGGGCGGCTCAGCGTGGAGGCCGGGGTGGAGCAGGTCCTCGCGCTCGCGCAGCGCGCGGAGTTTCGCCCCACCGACGCCTCCCAACAGCACCTCGCTGACCTGCACCTCGCAGCCCGAGTGAAGGCGGTTCTCAAGGCCCGGCCGGAGACGACCCGCCTGGACGTGGACGTCCGCGCGGAGGCGGGGCGGGTGACGCTGCTCGGGACGGTCCCCGCGGCCCGGGAGCGGGAGGCGGCGGAGCGGGTCACCCGCACCGTCGCGGGCGTGCGCGACCTCCACAACCAGCTCGTGGCCACCGTCATGCCCACCCGCTAGAAGGGGGAGGGGG
>JACPAU010000181.1 GCA_016180705.1 Candidatus Methylomirabilota bacterium | reverse complement strand
CTCGCCGTCCAGGAGTGGGCGCGCCGCGTCCGCCTGGACTTCGACGCGGGAGAAACGACCCTCGAGGTGAGCCTCCTCCCCCGGCGCCCCGGGGCCGCCCTCCGCACCCCCGAGCGCGCCCTGTTCGCCCTGCCCCCCGACTTCTCCCTCGACGCCTCCCCGGCCGCCCAGCCCCCCGAGAGCGCGGCGGACCTGGCGGCCCTGCTCAGCCCGTTCCTGGCCTCGGGCGAGCCCCTCTTCCGGGCGCTGCGGGCGGCCCTCCCCCCCCTCGGAACCGTGCTCGCCAAGGAGATCGCCGCGCGGGCGGCCACTCCGGATCCCGCCGTGCTGTTCTCGGTGCTCCAGGAACTGCGCGCGATGGGCGGGGGGGCCTCCGCGCCGCGCCTCCTGCTCGCCGGGGAGACCGTGACGGGGGTGAGCGCCATCGCTCTCACGGGATACGCCTCCGAGACGCAGCGGCCCGTGGAGAGCATGAGCCGGGCCCTGCTCGCTTGGCGGGAGGCCCGGGGAGCCGAGCGGTCCGGGGAGCGCGAGGCCGCGCTGCACCGCCTCGTGGCCCGGGCCGTCGCGCGCCTCGAGCGGCGGGCGCAGGCGCTCCGGGAGGATCTGGCCCGGGCGGCGGAGGCGGAGCGGTGGCAGCGGATGGGGGAACTCCTCCTCGCGAACCAGCAGGCGGTCCGGCGTGGGGCAGCCACGGTCAGCCTCCCCGACTACACCGCCGGGCCCGGAGCCACCCTCGCCGTCCCGCTCGATCCCGCGCTCTCCGCCCGGGCGAACGCCGAGGCCTACTTCCGGCGCGCGGCCAAGGGCCGCCGCGGCCGCCCCCTGCTCCGCGCCCGCCTGGAGGAGACCGAGGCCGGCCTCAAGCGACTCCGGGAGGCGGAGGCGAGACTCGCCGGCGGCTCCCTCCCCGCGGCGGAGCAGGATGCCCTCCGGAAGAGCCTCGCGCCGCGCGCCCGCGCGGCCCGGCCGAAGACGGCCCGGGGCAGGGACGCGGAGGGGCCGCCCCCCCGCCAGTTCCGCTCGAGCGAGGGGTTCACGGTCCTCGTGGGGAGGAGCGGGGCGGGGAACGCGCACCTGACCTTCCGGCTGGCCCGCGCACACGACCTGTGGCTCCACGCCCAGGCGACGGCCGGCTCGCACGTCCTGGTCCGGACGGAGAAGGCGCGCCCGCAGGTCCCGGTCCGGACGCTGCGGGAGGCGGCGGTCCTGGCCGCCTACTACAGCAAGGCGCGGGGCGAGGGGAAGATCGCCGTGGACTACACCGAGGCCCGGCACGTCCGCAAGCCGAAGGGGGGGAAGGTGGGCGAGGCCCTGATCAGCCGGGAGAAGACCATCGTCGTCCGCCCGGACCCCGCCCTGGTCAAGCGCCTGGCGGAGCGGGCGCGGGCGGAAGAGGACTGATGCCGACCGTCGCGGCCATTGACGTCGGGACCAACACGGTCCGCCTTCTGGTGGCGGACGCGGAGGGACCCGGCGCCTACCGGGTCCGCCATCAGGAGCAGGCCATCACCCGCCTCGGCGAGGGCCTGGAGGGGACCGGACGCCTCGCGCCCGCCGCGATCGAGCGGACGGTGGCGGCCGTCGCCCGGTACGCCGCGGCGGCCCGACACCTCGGGGCCGTGGCCGTCCGGGCCGTCGCCACCAGCGCGGCCCGGGAGGGGGCGAACCGGGAGGCGTTCCTCGCGGCCGCGGCCGCGGCCGGCTGCGCCGTCACCGTGGTGGACCCCGAGGAGGAGGCCCGCCTGACCACGCTCGGGGCCCTGCACCTGCTGCCGCGCCGCGGGGGGCGCTGCCTCGTCATAGACATCGGCGGGGGGAGCACGGAGTTCACGCTGACGGCGGGGAGCGCGCCCCGGCAGAGCGTAAGCCTGCCGCTCGGGGTCGTGAAGTTGACGGAGCGGTTTTTCCGGGAGGACCCGCCGCCCGCCGAGGCGCTGGCCGCGTGCGCCGCGCATGTCCGGGAGGCGGTGGCCGCCGGCGTCCCCTTCCAGCCGCCGCTCCGATCCGTGGAGGCGATCGGGACCGGCGGGACCGCCACGACGCTGGCCGCGCTGGAACTGGGGCTCGACCCGTACGACCCGGACCGGGTCACCGGGTACCGGCTCGGCGTGGGACGGATCCGCGACCTGCTCCGCCGGCTCGCCGCGACCCCCCTCGGGGCCCGGCAGCGCCTGCCCGGCCTTGAGCCCGGACGGGCCGACGTGATCGTGGCCGGGACCTGCCTCCTCGCGGAAGCCCTGGACGTCCTGGGGTTCGACGGGTGCACCGTGACCGATGGGGGCCTCCGGGAGGGGATCCTGCTCGACACGCTGGCCCGCCGGCTCGCCCCCACGGCCTCCCGGCCCAACGGGTGAGGGGCGCCGGGCGCAGTCCTGGCCCGCCCCTTGCAACTTGACAAGCGCGGTGCGCTCTGGCTAGGATGCCCTTCACGCCGGCGGGAGGGCGGGGGTCGGCGGAGGATATCCCGCGTATGGATTCAAGTAAAGTCCTGATCCTCAACCAGACCTTCGAGGCCCTCCAGGTCTGCACTGCCCGCCGAGCTATCATCCTGCTCTACACCGGCCGCGCCGAACGCGTGGAGGACACGAACCGGGTCCTCCGCTCCCCCTCGGTCGTGGTCCCGGTCCCCTCGGTCATCCGCCTGCACCGCTACGTCCGCAAGCCCCCGCTCCAGACGCTCTCCTTCAACAAGAAGAACATCCTGAAGCGGGACGGCTACAATCTGGGAGAACGTGGTCAGCGCGTGCCGGGCGTGCAACCTGCGGAAGGGAAGCCGGACCCCGCTCGAGGCGGGCATGGCCCTCCTCCGGCCGCCCGCGAAGCCGATCTCGGTGTTCTACCTGGGGATTCTGGCCAGCTCCCGCGAGCGCCTGGAGGCCTGGAGCAAGTACCTGCCGGTGGGCGTGGGCGCCGCCGGGCGGACGAACGGCCCGGAGGCGGGCAGGAGGTAACGATGCCTGACGCGTGGAGGCGCCGGGCGGGGACGCTCCTCGCGGCCCTGCTCTGGTGCACAGGGGTGGCGGTCGCCGAGCAGCCCGGGACGGGCATGCCCGGTCCCGGGAGCTTCGAGGAGACGCTGGCGAACCTCCCGGTGGAAGCCCTCCACCAGGTCAAGACGGAGGACAACCTCCACCTCATCGCCGCGTACTACTACGGGGATGCCCGGCAGTGGCCCCGCGTGTATGCCGCCAACCGGACGCTGATCGGCAAAAACCCGTCCGTCATCCACAGGGGCCAGGTCCTGAAGATCCTCCTCCCGGCCGGCTGGGCCCCGCTCGAGCCCTACGACCGCTTCCTGGCGCGGGTCCGGGCCACCGGGATCCCGGGTCTCACGGCGCCGCCGGAGGCGGGGGGCGGAAAGCCCGTCGCCGAGGCCCCGCCGGCCGCGGCGGCGCCGGCCGAAAGTTCCGCCGCTCCCATGCCCCCGGCGCCCCCCGCGAGCCCGGCCGCCCCGGCGGCCCCCGAGCCCCCGACCGCCCCCGCCTCGGAGCCGGCCGCCCCGAAGTCCTACTAGACCCCCCGGCCCACCTCCTGGGCCTACAGAGCAATCCTCTTACGATTTACGATACTGGCGGATCATCGCGGCTCGGTCTTCAGTGTCGAGTGATTCACCGGGTCGAGGAGCGACAGGTCCAAGTGCTGGTGGTCGAGATCACGGCGCATGACTATCGGAGGAAGTAAAGAATGGCAATGAAAGGTTTTCGGCGAGCCAGAAAAATGGTCAACGTGTCGGTTGGGGAGTCGGTCCGGATCATCCGCGAGCTCCAGGGTTTGAGTCAGAATCAGCTTTCGAGGATAACGAGGATTCCACAGTCGACCCTATCCGGAATCGAGAACGACCGGGTCAACCTCGGGGTGGAGCGGGCCAAGGTCCTTGCTCGTGCGCTCAAGTGCCACCCGGCCGTCCTTGTGTTCCCTGGGTGGGAAGTCGATAAGGAATCAGCAGCCTAGCAGCGCGCTGGAGCGGTCGGCGCTGGTCGTGACCACACGGCGTGATCGGCGTGGTTCTGTCTCGCACGACCACTCAGCGCACGGCCGTTATTCAGATTAGCCTCTCCCCCCTGCCGCTCAGCCCCCCCAGGCGGCCATGGTAGAATGACGGGAGCGATGGGCCGCTTCAAGCTCGTCTGCGAGTACCAGCCGAAGGGGGATCAGCCCCGGGCCATCGAGGGCCTCACCGAGGGGATCCTCCGGGGGGAGAAGCATCAGGTCCTCCTGGGGGTGACCGGCTCGGGGAAGACCTTCACGATGGCGAACGTCATCGCCGCCGTCGAGCGGCCCACGCTCATCATCGCCCACAACAAGACGCTCGCCGCCCAGCTCTACAACGAGTTCAAGGGCTTCTTCCCCGAGAACGCCGTCGAGTTCTTCGTCTCCTACTACGACTACTACCAGCCCGAGGCCTACATCCCGAAGACGGACACCTACATCGAGAAGGACGCCCTGATCAACCAGCACATCGACAAGCTCCGCCACTCCGCCACCCGGTCCCTCCTGGAGCGGCGGGACGTCATCATCATCGCCTCGGTCTCCTGCATCTACGGCCTCGGCTCCCCCGAGGCCTACTACGGGATGATGGTCTTCCTCGAGGAGGGGAGCTTCTGCCAGCGGGACGAGATGCTCCGGAAGCTGGTCGAGATCCAGTACACGCGGAACGACTTCGACCTCCGCCGGGGGACCTTCCGGGTCCGCGGCGACACCGTCGAGATCTTCCCGGCCTACGCCGACACCGCCGTCCGGGCCGAATTGTGGGGGGACACGCTGGACGCCCTCTGGGAGATCGACCCCCTGACGGGCGACCGGCGGGAGCGCCTGGCCCGGATGCCGATATACCCGGCAAACCACTATGTCACGCCGGAGGAGCAGCGGCAGCGGGCCACCCAGGCGATCCTCGAGGAACTGACCGAGCGGGTGGCATGGCTCGAGCGGCAGGGGAAGCTCCTGGAGGCGCAGCGGCTGGCCCAGCGGACCCACTTCGACCTGGAGATGATCGAGGAACTCGGGTCGTGCAAGGGGATCGAGAACTACTCCCGGCACCTCACCGGCCGGCAGGCGGGGGAGCCCCCGCCGACCCTCATGGACTACCTGCCCCGCGACGCCCTGGTCATCATTGACGAGTCGCACCAGACGGTCCCGCAGGTCCGGGGGATGTACTTCGGCGACCGCTCCCGGAAGGAGACGCTGGTGGAGTACGGGTTCCGGCTCCCCTCGGCCCTGGACAACCGGCCGCTGAACTTCGCCGAGTTTGAGCGGGCGGTGAACCAGGTGATGTACGTCTCGGCCACCCCGGGCCCCTACGAGCTCACGAAGACGGGCGGGAAGGTGGTGGAGCAGGTCATCCGGCCGACGGGCCTGATCGACCCGCCGATCGCCGTCCGGCCCATCAAGGGGCAGATTGACGACCTCATGCACGAGATCCGGGCGCGGGCAGCCGCCGAGCAGCGGGTCCTGGTCACCACCCTCACCAAGCGGATGGCGGAGGACCTCACCGATTACCTGGCCGAGGCCGGGATCCGGGTCCGGTACCTGCACTCGGACATCGACACGCTGGAGCGCAACGAGATCATCCGGGACCTGCGCCTGGGCAAGTTCGACGTCCTGGTAGGGATCAACCTGCTCCGGGAGGGCCTGGACATCCCCGAGGTCTCGCTCGTGGCCATTCTGGACGCGGACAAGGAGGGGTTCCTCCGGTCGAGCGGCTCGCTCATCCAGACGGCGGGGCGGGCCGCGCGCAACCTGGACGGGCAGGTCCTCCTCTACGCCGACACCGTGACCGGCGCCATGCGGGAGGCGATGGCCGAGACGGAGCGGCGGCGCGCCCTGCAGGTCGCCTACAACCGGGAGCACGCCATCACGCCCGAGAGCATCAAGAAGTCCATCCAGGACATCCTGGCGAGCATCTACGAGCGGGACTACTACACGGTGCCGAAGGAGCCCGACCCGGCCGCCGACGCCTACGTCCCCCGGGAGAACCTGCCGGCCCTCATCAGCACCCTGGAGAAGGAGATGAAGGCCGCAGCGAAGCGGCTGGAGTTCGAGCGGGCCGCGGAGCTCCGGGACCGGATCCGGCTCCTCGAGCGCCGCCGCCTGGGCATTCTCGATCCCGCCTGACCCCCACCCCACGCCCGGAGCCTGCCCGTGCCCGCGCCGCCCCCCCTCGTGGGGGACCTGCTCGCCTGGCTCAGCGTGCTGCCGCTCCCCGCCCTCGTCCTCGCGCTCGCCGCCGCGTTCCTGCTGGCCGCGGCCCTGGTCTTCTTCAGCGACTGGCCCGCCGCCCCCGGCGGCGGGCGGGCCGGCTGCGCCATGCGGGCCGCCGGCTACCTCCTCATGGCCGCCTGCCTGGTCGGCCTCGGCGGCCTGGGCCTGGCCGAGACGCGGGCCTTTCTGGTGACCCTCGGCCTGTTCCTCGGGTTCGGGTACCTGGTCTATGCCCTGCGGGTTCACCTGGAGCGGCGCGGGCGGCGCTAATGCAAACGACAGAATCAAAGTGACAACGTCCGCCCTGGGGAACCCTCCCGTGGTTCCCCCCATCGGCCCAGAGCCGATGGGCCCCCCCTCCGCTACGGGGGCCAGGGGGCGGCATCCGGCGCCACCCGGACGCTGTGTCACGCAATTCGTGTTGTTTATGCTAGGCGCGGGCGACGACGGTCAGGCGCTCGGTCCCTGGGCCGGGGGACCGGAAGGTGAGGGTCGCGTAGAGGTGGCAGCGCGAGAAGCCGGCGGCCCGGAGCAGGGCGCGGAGGCGGGAGGGGCTGTAGTGGCGCTGGCGATGCCGCTCCTCAGCCGCCCGGTAATGGCCGTCCCGGCCGGCCGCGAGGAAGGTGACGGTGCCCTGCCAGAGGCCCGGGGGCTCGCGATAGCGCCCTTCCAGGACGAGGGCGCCCCCCGGCACACGCTGGAAGACGGACACGCCGTTCAGGAGCCGGCGGTAGGCATGCGCCGTCACCACGTCGAAGAGGAAGCACCCCCCCGGCGCGAGCAGGCGGCGGGCGTTGCGGAAGAGGCGGAGGAGGCGGTGCTCCCGAGTTTGACAGTTGATGACGTCGAAGTTCGCTTGGACGAGCGCGAAGGTCTGTCCGCGCAGGAGGCCCGGGGCCGTGATGTCGGCCCGCAGAAACCGGACGCCGCGCCGCCGGCCGACCGACCGTCGGGCCAGCCGGAGCATCTGGGGAGAGCGGTCCACACCGAGCACCGCGTCTCCCACGCCGACCCAGGGCCGCGTGCTGAGGCCGGTGCCGCACCCGAGATCGAGCACCCGCCCGCCGGAGAAGCCGTGCCGGCGGGCCAGCGCCACGTTGTAGCGCCCCCAGCGGGCCGGGTCCACGTCCGCGCACCAGCGATCGTAGACGGCGGCGAACGCCGTGTACGCCGGCCTCTGCCGCATCCCTCGGCTCGAAGGGCCCGCGCCGCGCCGGCGTGCCCGAGCCATTCCCGGCTTCCCTCCTGCTCTGCCGCCCCGGGCAGCCGGAACCGCCTGCCGTGGAAGACCTAGGGCGGGGCGGCGCCCGGGGCGGGGTCGCCCTCGTCCTCTGCTCGGCGGTCGGCTACGGCGCCATGTCGGTCCTGGCGAAGGTCGCCTACGCCGCCGGGGCGAACGTGGTGACGGTCCTGGCGAGCCGTTTCGCCATCGCCGCCGTCTGCCTCTGGAGCTGGCTCCTCCTACGCCGGCGGCTGCAGCCCCTCCCGCCCCGGACCGTGGCGGCCCTGGCGGCGATGGGGGTCTGCTTCGTGGGCAATTCCTTTACGTTCTTCGGCGCCCTCGAGCACGTCCCGGCGGCCACGGCGGCTCTCCTGCTGTACACCTACCCCGCGCTCGTGGCCCTGCAGGCGGCGGCGCTGCGCTGGGAGCCGCTCGGCCGGCGCGTCCTCTCCGCCCTTGCACTCGCCCTCCTGGGGTGCGCCCTCACCCTGGGGGTGGGAACGGGTCCCCTCTCCCCGCGCGGGGTCGGCCTCGCCCTCGCCTCGGCCGGCATTTACTCCGTCTACGTGGTGGCGGGCAGCCGGGTGATGGGCGGCGTGCCGCCAGCGCTCGCCAGCGCCATCGTGATCACCTCGGCGGGCCTCATCGTCGGCGCCTGGACGGTCCTGGGCGGCCAGTTCCGCCCGGACATCGCGCCGGCCGGGTGGGTGGCCATTCTGATTATCGCCTTCGGCTCCACGGTGGTCGCGATCCAGGCCTTCCTCGCCGGTGTCGAGCGGATCGGGGCCGCCCGGGCGGCGATCCTGAGCACGGTCGAGCCCATCGTCACCGTCCTGCTGGCGGCCCTCCTCCTCGCGGAGCCGCTCACGGTCCCCCAGGCGCTCGGCGGTCTTTGCATCCTGGCGGCCGCCCTGCTCCTCCGGAGCCCGGGGCGTCGCGGCGAGGGCCGAGGCCGGCGCTGAGGACGGGCGGGCATGGAGGAGGCAGACGGAGACCCGGGCTGGGCCGGGAGGCCGCGAACCGGCGGCTTTCAGGCGACCAGTTCTTCCCACGCCTCCCCTCGTACCGAGGGGCATTGCAGGAGGATCGGCTTGCCCAGAAATGCCCGGAGACGCAGGGCCAGACGGCGCTCTTCGCCCTCCCGCACCCGGCAGAGGGGCTCCTCGCGGCCGTCCACCGTCCGGAGGGCGCAGAGACGGCGGGCGGGGCGAATCAGGACCTCGGTGATCCGGTCGAAGGGGATGACCCGGCGGGAGGGGAGCAGGTACAGGTAGCGACGGTCCAGGGTGACTGTCCGGGAACGCCGGTCAATGGCGACGATGGTGGTCTCCCCCCCGAGCCGCAGCAGCAGGAGCCCCGCGGCCAGCCCGGCCAGGCCGAGCGCCGAGAGCAGGAGATCCCCTGCCAGCAGTTCCCGCCGGAACCAGAGGGAGAAGCCGGCCGTCCAGGCCGCGGCCGCGAAGAATGCGGCCGTTCCCAGCATCCCGCCGGAGGCGAGGGTGAGGCGGTGCTCGCTCTCACCCACCGCCTTCATCGCGACCAGCGCGTCCAGGTCCCGCCGGACGTTCCCCCACCAGCGTCGCATCCCGCCTCCGCGCCCGGGAAATCCGGCGCGATGCTAGCACCCGGCTTCCCGGGAATCAACGCGCGCCGCGAAATCCCTTTGACCCGGCGACCGCCGGAGAGTATCGTGTCGCGAACCCGTACGGAGGGAGAGCAGAGGTGCCGGAGGAGTATCCCACCAGGCGGCGGTTTCCCCGCTTCACCGTCCTGGGGAAGGTCGAGGGGAAGATCATCGCCACCTTCGAGGCGACCCTCGTGAACCTCAGCCTCGGCGGCGCGCTCATCGAGCACTCCTCCATGGTCCGGCCCGGGAGCATGTCCCAGCTCGTCCTCCCCACCGGCGAGGGGGACATCCGGATCGCGTGCCGCGTGGTCCGCTCCTCCCTCGCCCGCCGGGAGAGCCGCGGCCACGAGACCATCGTGGTCTACCAGAGCGGCCTGGAGTTCGTGAATCCGCCACCCGACACTCTTACCGCCCTCGAACAGCTCCTCACCGCTAGCCGTCCGGGCGG
>JACPAU010000180.1 GCA_016180705.1 Candidatus Methylomirabilota bacterium | reverse complement strand
CAGGGCTTCATCTACCTGCGGGGGGAGTACCGCCTGGCGCGGGAGCGCCTGGAGGCGGCCCTGGCGGAGGCCCGGGAGGGAGGCTTTTTGGGGGAGCGGGTCGCCGGGACGCCCTTCGCCTTCCATCTGCACCTGCGCCTGGGGGCCGGAGCGTACGTGGCCGGGGAGGAGACCGCCCTCCTCGAGAGCCTGGAGGGCCGTCCTGCCCTCCCCCGGATCAAGCCCCCGTACCCGAGCGAGCGGGGCCTCTTCGGCAGGCCCACCCTCGTGAACAACGTGGAGACCCTGGCGGCCGTGCCGGCGATCCTCGAGCACGGGCCGGCCTGGTACCGCGCCCTGGGGCGGGACGGCTCCACCGGGGTGAAGGTCTACTGCCTCTCGGGAGAGATCGCGCGGCCGGGCAACTACGAGCTGCCCCGGGGAATCACGGCGCGGGAACTGATCTTCGAGTACGGCGGCGGGCTCCGGGGCAGGCAGCCCCTCAAGGCGTTTCTGGCCGGGGGAGCCTCCGGCGGGTTCCTCGCCCCGGAGGCGCTGGATGTCCCGCTCGAGGCGGCGCCGCTCAGGGCGCGGGGCGCCGACCTCGGCTCGGGGGCGGTCGTGGTGGTCGGGCCGCGCAGCTGCCTCCTCGACCTGGCGCGGCGGGAGACCCGGTTCTTCGCGGACGAGTCCTGCGGGGCCTGCGACCCGTGCCGCCTCGGGACGCGCGCGCTGCTCGCGGCACTGGATCGGCTCACCGACCCCGCCACCCGGACGGAGGCGGAGGCCCGGATCCGCGAGCTCGGGGCCGTCCTCGCCGACGCGTCGCGATGCGGCCTCGGCCAGGTGGCGGCCAATCCCCTCCTCTCCGTCCTGACCTACTTCCCCGAGGAGATTGCGGCCCACGCGGCCGGTGCCTGCCCCGCCGGCGTCTGCGGGAAGCGATGGCGGCCCGCACCATGAGCGCCATCACGTTCACGCTCGATGGCGCGCCCGTCACCGTCCCGCACGGGACCACGCTGCTGGAGGCGGCGCGGACCCGCGGGATCGCGGTCCCGACGCTCTGCCACCACCCCCGGCTCGTCCCGTCCGGGAAGTGCCGGCTCTGCGTGGTGGAGGTGGACGGATGGCGGACCCTGCCCCCGGCCTGCGTCCTCCCAGTGGAGGAGGGGATGCGGGTGCAGAGCGCGAGCGAGCGCGTCCACCGGGCCCGGCGGGTGATCCTGGAGTTGCACTGGTCCGAGTATCCGGAGGGGGTGAGCCGGGGAGATCCCCTCGGGCGCTGCGAGCTCACCGAGCTCGTCACCGCGCACGGGGTCGCGCGGTCCTGGCCCGTCAGCGGGCGCCAGCCGAGCCGGGTGGACGACCGCCATCCCCTCATCCGGCTGGATCTCGGCAAGTGCATCGGGTGCGGGCGCTGCGAGCAGGCCTGCCGGGAGATCGCGGTCTGCGACGTTCTCGCCATGGTCGGCCGGGGGGCGAGGGCGCATGCGGCGACGGCCTTCGACCTCCCGATGCGGGAGGCGGGCTGCGTGGCGTGCGGCGCCTGCGTCTCCGTCTGCCCGACGGGGGCGCTCCTCGACGCGCAGGTTCCGGAGATCCGGGAGGACGGGGTCCGCGCCACCCGGACGACCTGCCCGTACTGCGGGGTCGGCTGTGCCCTGGACGTGTACACGCAGCGCGAGCGGATCGTCCTGGTCACGGGCGCGGACGACGGGCCCGCGAACCGGGGCGCCCTCTGCGTGAAGGGGCGCTACGGTTTCGGCTACGCGACTCACCCGGACCGCCTCACCGTGCCCCTCATCCGCCGCGCGGGGGCGCCCCGGGTCCCGCCGGAGGGCGTCGAACCCCGCCGCCTCTTCCGGGAGGCGACCTGGGAGGAGGCCCTCGCGCTCGCCGCCGCCAGGCTCCGGGCACTGCTCGCCGCACACGGGCCCGAGTCCCTGGGGGTCCTGGGCAGCGCCAAGTGTCCCAACGAGGACAACTACGTCCTCCAACGGTTCGCGCGCGCCGCCCTGGGGACGAACAACATTGACCACTGCGCCCGCCTCTGCCACTCCTCGAGCGTCTCCGCGATGCTGATGGCCTTCGGGGACGGGGCGATGACGAATGCGCCCCAGGAGATCCCGCTGGCCGACGTCCTCTTCATCCTCGGGCACAACACCACCGAGACCCACCCTGTCATCGGGGGGGCGGTGAAGCAGGCGGTCCGGGCCGGCACCGCCCGCCTCATCGTCCTCGACCCGAGGCGCACGGAGCTCTCGCTCCTGGCCGACGTGCACCTCAGGCCCCGGGGCGGGACCGACGCGGCGGTCCTGAACGGCCTGGCCCACGTCCTCGTGGAGGAAGGGCTCCTGAATGAGACTTTCATCCGGGAGCGGACCGAGGGGTTCGACGCATTTCGCGCGTCGCTGCACGCCTTCACCCCGGAGCGGGTGGAGGCGCTGAGCGGGGTCCCCCGGGAAGACCTCCGGCGGGCCGCCCGCCTCTACGGCCGGGCCCGGTCCGCGATGATGTTCCACGGCATGGGGATGGCCCAGCACACCACCGGGACCGAGAACGTCCTCGCCATCTGCAACCTGGCCCTGCTGACGGGTAGCGTCGGCCGGCCCGGGACGGGGGTGAATCCCCTGCGGGGTCAGAACAACGTCCAGGGCGCTTCCGACATGGGCGTCCTCCCGAACTTCCTCCCGGGTTACCGTCCCGTCAGCGACGCGGCGGCGCGGGCGGAGCTGGAGGCGCGCTGGGGATGCTCCCTCCCCGCGGCTCCCGGCCTGACCGTCGTGGAGATGGTGAACGCCGCCCATGCCGGGCGCCTCAAGGGGATATATCTGATGGGGGAGAACCCGATGGTGAGCGACCCGGACCTGAACCACGTGCGGGAGGCCCTCGCGCGCCTCGACCTCCTGGTCAGCCAGGAGATCTTCCTCACGGAGACGGCGGCGATGGCCGACGTCGTCCTCCCGGCCACCAGCCACTTCGAGAATGACGGCACCACGGTCAACACCGAGCGGCGGGTCCAGTGGCAGGCCGCCGTGCTCCCGGTGCCGGGGCAGGCCCGCCGGGACTGGGCGGTCCTCGCGGAGCTCTCGAGCCGCCTGGGCTATCGGCTGGGCTTCCCCGACACGGCCGCGATCACGCGGGCCATCGCGGGGGAGACCCCGATCTACCGCGGGATCGTCCCCGAGCGGCTCGGGCCCGGCGGCCTCCAGTGGCCCTGCTGGTCCCTGGAGGACCCGGGGACCGAGGACCTCCACCGGACCCGGTTCACCCGGGGCCTCGGGAAGTTCCATCCGGTCCCCTTCCGGCCTGCGGCCGAGCTGCCCGATGCCGAGTACCCCTTCCTCCTGAACACCGGACGGGTCTTGGAGCAGTGGCACACCCGATACATGACCGGACGGATCCCGGGCCTGAACGCCCTGGCCCCCGAGGCACTCCTGGAGATCCACCCGAAGGATGCCTCCGGGCTTGGCGTGAGGCCGGGAGGGAGGGTCCGGGTCACCTCCCGCCGGGGGACGCTGGTCGCGCGGGCGGCCGTGACGGAGCGGACGCCGCCGGGGTCCGTCTTTCTCGCGTTCCATTACGCAGAGGCCGCCGCCAATCTCTTGACGAACGCCGCGCTGGATCCGGACTCTCGCATCCCGGAGTACAAGGTCTGCGCCGTGAAGGTGGAGCCGGCCGGCGGCTGACGCCCGGGGGCGAAAAACGTCGAGCCGGCCTTCCCCGCCGAATACAGACGACAGAATCAGAGTGACAAGGTCCGGGTCCTGTCGCCGGCGCCGCCCCGGCCCCCGGGCCCCGTGGGGAACCCTCCCGTGGTTCCCCCCATCGGCCAAGCGCCGATGGGACCCCCCTCCGCTACGGGGGTCCTGGCGGCATCCGGCGCCATTCGGACCTT
>JACPAU010000179.1 GCA_016180705.1 Candidatus Methylomirabilota bacterium | reverse complement strand
TGGAGACGGAACTGCGGCGCTTCGAGCAGAAGGTGGCGGCCGGGGCCGACTTCGCGATGACCCAGCCGCTCTTCGCCCCCGAGCTCTGGACCGACTTTCTCCGGCTCCTCGGCAAGCCGCCCATCCCCATCCTCGTGGGGGTCTGGCCGCTCGCTTCCCACAAGCAGGCCCTCCGGCTGCACAACGAGGTGCCGGGAATCGTGGTCCCGGAGCGGATCCAGGACCTCTTGAAGCAGGCCGGGCCGGAGGCCCGGGCCGAGGGCCTGCGGATCGCCCGGGAGGTGTACGCGGTCGTCCGGGAGACCGCGGCCGGCGTCTACATAATCCCCCCCTTCAACCGCTACGAGGAGGCGTTAGCCGTCCTGACCTCGGGGGGCGCGTGACCCTGCAGCGCCTGGCCCTCACCCTGGCGGCGCTGCCCCTCCTCGCCGGCCTCGCGCCCGCCGCCGAGCCTGACCTCCGGACGCTCGTCCTGCTGCATGTCATCAGGCGGGAGGCGCTCTTCTTCAGCGGCCAGACGGGGACCTGGACGGCCGTCCGCCTGGACTCGGGGGAACAGGTCCTGAAGTCGGCCGCCGACGGGGCCGTGGCCGTCGTCCTGACCAGCCGCCGGGCCATCGGGTTCTCGGCCCTGCTCGGCCAGGTAGACGAGATTTCGGTACCCCAGGAAGAGGGTCTGGAGGCGTTCCAGATCGCCGGCGAGGTGGCGAGCGTGCTTACCCGCCGCCGCGCCCTGGGCTTCTCCGCGCGGGCGGGTCGCTGGGCGGCGGTCGAGCGGTTCCAACTCGGCGCGACGCCGTGAGCCGCGCCGACGCAGTCGGGGACGAAAACAAGAGCCCCCGCGGGAGCGCGTTCCCGCGGGGGCGTCACCCCTCCCGGAAGAGGCCTGCGCTCAGGGCGTCGGGGACTCCGGCGACGGTCCGGGCGGCGCCTGCGGCGACTGCATCCCATGGCGCGCCTGGAGCTCTGCCCGCAGGGCCTGGCGCCGTGCCCGATACTCGGTCTTCAGGCTCCGCAGCCGGCTCCGGAACTCTCCGTGCAGCGCCCGCGTCCGCTCCCGGTACTCCTGGCGCATTTCCGGTGGAACTTCCGGGCGCCCCTCCGGTCCGGCCTCCAGCGGAAGCGCGCCCGTCAGCACGAGGAGGCCCGTCAGGACGACCGCCCGCCAGCCATTCGTCGTGGTTCGCATCTACCACCTCCGGGTCTCTTCGGAGCCGGGGTCCTTCCCGGCCCTGCCCCCTTAGACCCGGCCCCCCGCCACCCGTTGAAGGCGTTCCGAGCCCCGCCCTACCCCGCGGCGGCGCGCGCGGGCGATGCCGGAACCGCCCCCCCGTCGTAGACTTCCTTGAGCTTCTTGAGGGTGGCCCGCCCCCGTACGACCGTCTCCTCCCGCTGGCTCCGGCATTCGAGCGCCACGGTCACGAGCCCCTTGGCGTCGATGGCCTCGATGGTCCCGATGGCCGTGATCCGATCCCCGGCGCGGACGGGGGCCGTGAACTCCATCTCCTGACGCAGGTACACGCACCAGGGGCAGAGTTCCGCCAGCACGCCGGAGAACATGCTCGCGGTATGGAAGCCGTGCGCGATCCGGCCGCCAAACCGCGTCCGGCCCGCCAGGGCTTCATTGAAGTGCAGCGGGTTGAAGTCGAGGGAGAGGAATCCGAAGAAGAGGGTCCCGGCGTCGGTGAGGGTCTTCGTGTGCTCGACCCGCTTGCCGACGGAGAGGTCGGCATGCCGCGGCCTCCGCGTCGCGCTCCCGGGGCCGAACCCCGGGAGTCCCGTGACGCTGCCCAGGAAGCGGCCGAGGGCCTGGCCCTGCTCCGCCTGCAGGCGCCAGAGGTCTTCCCAGAAACCCTGGCAACCCTTGAGGGGGGCCAAGGTCCAGGTAGTCCACGCCTGAATCAGCTCCCGCATCCCCGCCTCCTCCGAGAATCGGTGTGGTGCCTGGGGTCCCGTGTTGGGTTGCAGGATCTGTACCACCGCGCACGCGGCTTCCGCACGCCGCAGGCGCCTTCAAACGTTGCACCATACACAGGATGGTGGCCGTGCGCAACCGAAATTGGCAGGGCCTGAGCGTCGAGGCTGCCGCCTCCTGCGGCCGGTATGAAACTTGCTCTGGGTCCGCCGCCGTGGACCGCTCAGTCGCGTTTGCCTCGAGATCCCAAGCCGCGCCGGCGGACCGAGAGTCTGCAGGGACGGACCCGGCCCTTCGTCCCGCCTCGCACTTCGTAGAGGCGGCCGCGGCCCGCCTGCACTACCTCGAGGCGCCCTCCCCGCACGCCAGGGGTCCCGTGCTCCTCCTCATCCACGGGACCGGCAGCAACGCGGCCTCCTGGCATTTCCAGTTGCAGGGCCTACGCGAGGCTGCACGCCCCGTCGCGGTGGACCTGCCCGGCCACGGCCTCTCGAAATCGATCGCCTCCCCGTCCGTCCCTGCCTACGCGACAGCGGTGGCGGACACGATGGGCCGTCTCGTCCGCGACCGCTTCTTCGTGGCCGGGCACTCCCTCGGGGGGGCCGTCGCGCTCGAACTGGCCCTCCGATACCCCAAGCGCGTCCGGGGCCTCATCTTGATCGCGACCGGCGCCCACTTCCCGGCCCTCGCCGCGACCCCCAATCTGTTCCTCCTCCCCATGGCCGTGGCCCCCGGAAAGTTCCGGGACCTCTTCCTGGGGGAAGACGTGAGCCCCCAGGCGCTGGCCCTCGCCCGGGCCGCGGTGGCGGGATGCCCCCCGGAGATTATCCGGGCCGATATCGGGGCCGCCAAAGCGTTCGATGCCCGGGCCGGCCTCGCGCGGCTCACGTGCCCGGCCCTCATCCTCTGCGGGACCGAGGACCACATTACCCCGCCGCGCTACGCTACCTGGCTCCGGGAGGGGCTCCCGGACGCCCGCGTCGTCCTGGTCCCGGGAGCGGGCCACATGCTCCCCCTCGAGCGGCCCGAGCAGGTCAACGCCGCCGTCGCCCGATTTCTGCGGCGCCAGCGCCTCATGCCCCGGACCGTCCGCCGAGCCGGACGCGCCGCTGCCGCACTCGTCCGGCGGCTCGCCCGCTAGCCCCGGCCCACTTCGGGTGCGCTCAGCGGGAGCCCCCCAGCCGCTTTACAGGGCCCGCGCCGCCGCGCTAGACTCCCGGCCATGCTCCCGTCCTACCTGGCCCTCGCGGAGAGCGGCGAACTCACCCGGCGCGCCGCGCGCCTGGTCCGGATGCTCGAGGCGTGCGACATCTGTCCGAAGGACTGCGGGGTCAACCGCCTCCGGGGGGAGGTGGGGTTTTGCTGGAGCGGCGCGGAGGCGGTCGTGAGCGCCATCGTCCCCCACTTCGGGGAGGAGCCGTGCCTCACCGGCACCCGGGGCGCCGGCAACATCTTCTTCGGCAACTGCAACATGCGCTGCGCCTACTGCCAGAACTGGCAGATCAGCCAGGACTGGAAGGGGCAGCGCCGCAACGCCGTCTCCGTGGAGGTCCTCGCCGGCGCCATGCTGGCCCTCCAGGAGCAGGGGTGCCACAACGTCAACCTGGTCTCCCCCACGCACTTCGTCCCCCAGATCGTGGCCGCCCTCGCCGTGGCCGTCCGGCGGGGCCTCCGGCTCCCACTCGTCTACAACACGAACGCCTACGATAGCGTGCCGGTCCTCCGACTCCTGGACGGCATCGTGGACATCTACCTCCCGGACCTGAAGTACAGCGACAACGCGATGGCGAAGGAGTATTCCGTGGCTGGCAACTACGTCGAGGCCAGCCGGGCGGCCCTGAAGGAGATGTACCGGCAGATGGGCTGTGACCTGGTCGTGGACGAGGCGGGCCTCGCCCCGCCACCTCATCCTCCCCAACGGCGTCGCGGGGAGCCGCGAGTGCCTCCGCTTCATCGCCGAGGAACTCTCGCCGGCCGTGTCCCTCAGCATCATGGCGCAGTACTACCCCACGAATAAGGCCGACCGGAAGGATCTCATCAGCCGGAAGATCCGGGCCCGGGAGTATGCGGAGGTTCTGGACTGGCTGGAGGAGTTCGGCTTCGAGAACGGCTGGACCCAGGAGTTCGCCGCCCCCGACGTGGGCCGCCCCGACTTCGCCTCCGCCGCCCCCTTCACCTGGGAGGGCGGGCTCGCCCCCGCCCCGCTCGCGATCGCCCCCGCCGGCAGCCCCGACCGCTAGGCCCACCCTCCCCCGCGGCCTCCGCCGCCCGAGGACTCGTCGGCCAAGCCGTCACATCGCCGCGCCCGCCGGCCGTCAAGCCGTCGGGCGGATCACATCCATGAAAGCGCTGACCGAGAAGACGGCCTGGCCGACGCCGGGCGGCCCGTACCCGGGCGGGACGGGAAGGCGGTGCCGGGCGTGGGTGTCCCGCCAGACCTGCAGGAGGCGGGCATGGTACTCCAGCGGCGCCCCGCCCTGGGTGCTCCCCAGGAGTGAGAGGGGCTCCGGGCACCACGTGGTGAACCGGGGGCAGACTCCCTGGGACATGAAGAACTCCAGGCCCTCGGCGGTGGAGGCGATCGCCTCCTCCACGGTCGCGAAGCCGTGGGGCCTGGACATCTCGATGCCGGCGACGAAGTTGGGGATGACCTTGTCCGGCCCAAAGACCGTCGCGGCGTCCAGGACCCGCCGGATCCACTCGTCCCGGCCGATGTAGCGCGCCTTCCCCGGGCAGATGACCTCGAAGAGGCGCCGGTCCCAGACCTCGTAGTTGGGGTGGTAGATCCGGACGCCGGCGTCCTTGAACTGCCGGAGCTGGTCCTTCGGGAGGGCCTGGACGACCACCTTGCTGATCCAGCGGCCAGGGAACTTCGCCTCGATGGCCGCCGGGTACTGGGCGTAGAAGTCCACCTCGGCCTTCCCCTGCAGGCTCGAGGTGATGCTCCCCCCCGTGACGGTATACGCCCGGCTCGCCGTGTCGGTGGCGGCGATGACCTCCAGGGCCTCCAGGACCTCCCCCACCGTCTTCACCTGGGTGTAGGGCCGCCCGGCCTTCACCTGCTGCCGGTAGTTTTCATTGATGTCGCAGAACTGGCACTCCTCATGCTTCCCGAAGTACTGGCAGAGGCGGAAGACCGTCAGGTAGATCAGATACCCCCACTCGATCGTCGGAGCGATCTCGTGGAAGGGCTTCCCGTTGACCGCCGTCCGCGCGTAGTAGACCGGGGCCCGCTGGTAGGTCACGCCGGCGAGCGCACTCCCCTCCAGCGTCAAGGTGGGCCGGCCGTCCCGCACCTCGACCCGGTAGGGGGAGGAGGGGTTGACCCGGACGGAGACGATGACCCGCCGGAAGCGCCACGGGCCCCCCTCGAGGGCGATCTCCTCGGGCGCCCGCAGGTGCTCGTCCTGCTGCATCTGGGCGATCGGGATGAGATCGAAGGAGAAGATGAAGTAGGCCTTGGGCTTGAAGCCGGCGGCGACGCGGAGGGCGTCCTCGCTGAAGGCGATCCCCGTCCGGAGGAGGTCCTCCTTCACGATCGCCTCCGGCGGCAGATCGGGGAACCGCCGGACGAGCGCCTCCACCTCCGCCAACCGCGCCGGCGCCTCGGCACCGCGGATCACGGGACCTCCGGACCCGCCGGCGCCCCGCCCGGGGCGGGCGGCGCCGGGGTGGCTAGCTCGGCCATCCGATGTACTGCCCGTCTTCCCACAACTCCACCATCCGGGCCAGGATCGCGAGGCGGTCCTCGAAGCGACCGTCCTGGGACCGGGAGCGATCCTGCTCCCAGACCTCGGTCAGCGCCGGGCGCTCCGCCTCCCCGAGGGCGTAGTAGGCCTCCCGGAGCCGGGCGAGGGTCGCCTGGTTGCAGGCCTGGAGGTTCGAGGCCGGCACGATGAGGGGCTGCGGGTTGTCGTGCAGGTGTCCCCAGTGCAGGCAGTCCCGCAGGTTGATCCCGAGGAGGCACCGGGCCAGGCGAGCGAACTCCATGAACCACTCGGTCGTCCGCTGGCAGACCAGGCAGCCCGGGCAGCCGTCCTGGGTCACGACGGCCGTGTAGGCGCCGCTCAGGGGCCCGTCGGCCAACACCCAGCCGACCGCCCGGTAGTGGCGGAAGCGGAACTGGGGATAGAGGGAAGTCTTGCCCATCGCGCCTCACGAGGGCCTTCAGTCTAGCGGAGCCGGCCCACCGACGCAAGGCGCGTCAGGGGCTTTACAAGCGGAAGTGACGTGGAGTATACAGGGGCGGCCTGGCGGTCCACACCCCATCACACCAGAGGAGGGATACCGGATGGCGAAGCGCGCGGGGAAGGGGGGCGATCTCATCATCTCCAAGAGCCGGACGAAGGACGCGGCCAAGAAATGCAACGTCGCCAGCGACTTCTACGCGGCCCTGGACCGCAAGGTCCGGGAGCTCATCGCGGCAGCCGAGCGCCGCTGCCTCGACAACAAGCGCAAGACCCTGAAGCCCCAGGACCTGTAGACCTCATCGGCGGCAGTCACCGGCGCCCCCGGCCGGTCCGGCCCGGGGGCGTCGCCATTTCCGCGGGGATCGGTCCCTAATACAAACGACATACATTGTGTGACACAGAGTCCGGGTGGCGCCGGATGCCGCCCCCTGGCCCCCGTAGCGGAGGGGGGTCCCATCGGCCGCTGGCCGATGGGGGGAACCACGGGAGGGTTCCCCACCGGGGCCGGGGGCCGGGGCGGCGCCGGCGA
>JACPAU010000178.1 GCA_016180705.1 Candidatus Methylomirabilota bacterium | reverse complement strand
ATGTCAGGGACCCGCGGACCGGCCGGATCGTGGCCGGGGCGCGCGACCCGGCCGAGCCGGGCCGGTTCGCCGATTCCGCCGCCCAGATGCAGGCCGGAAGGGTGAAGCGGGCCTACGGCGTCCCGGCCAACACGACGTTGGCGGTGGTGGCGACGAACGCCGCCTTCTCCAAGCTCCAGATGACGAAGGTGGCCCAGATGGGACACCTGGGACTGGCCCGGGGGCTCGAGCCGGTCCACACCACCCTGGACGGGGACGTCGTCTTCGCCCTGGCCACGGGGAAGGTGGAGGCGGATCTCAATACGGTCGGGATGGTGGGGGCGGCGTGCGTGGCCGAGGCGGTCCTGCGCGGGGTGCGGAGCGCCCGGGGGCTCGGCGGGGTCCCGGCCGCGCGCGACCTCGCTGGGGAAGCGGGGTCCCGGGCCACCGAGGCCGAGGCCTGAGAAAGAGGGAACGGTGGCGGAAGCTGCAGCTTCCTAGCACCGGCGTGTGGCCCGTTGGCAGATCGACTCCACCAGGACCAGCAGGTCGGCGAGGGAAGTGGTCCGGGAAACCACCGTGCAGGCCGGCGGGACATTGCGCTCGCGGGGGGTGAGGAGGAGGATCACGCCTTCGTCGGTCAGGAGGAGGGCGGGCAGGCTCGGGAAGAGGGCCTGGATCGCTCGGAGGAGCGGTATCCCCCTGTCACCCCCGCTGTCCGTGATGATCAGGTGGTGGGGGGCGGCCTGGACCTGCTCCAGCGCTCTCTCGCGGTCCCGCGCCAAGGAGATGGCGTATCCGGCGAGGATCAGGCCCTCCAACAGGGGAAGAACCTCTGGGTTCTCCGCATCCAGGGCGATCAGCAGGCGGATCATCTCGTCCACGGATTCTCCCTGTGGGGACGGGCTGTCGGGCGGGAATCGGGGAGGCGGGCCGAATCACCGCCGTGGCAGCGTCCTACGCGTCGGGGCGCAGGATGCGGTAGTAGAGCCGCAGCGGCTGGCGGGCGCCCCGCCGGGCAGGGCGACCGCCGGGGCCTGCGCGTATGGCCGCGAGGCGATCTCCCTCCAACGCCTTGCCCAGGTCCAGGATGCCCGCAGCGCCGATCTTCCGTCCCAGGGCCCGTTGCACTGTTTGCACCTCAATGGCCTGTTCGGTACCGATCCCTCCAGCGTCCGCAAGAAGGAGCAGATAGAGCTTCAGCGCGTCGAGGGGGAGGTGCGCGATCCCCGGTCTGTTGCAGATTCTGCGCAGGAGCGCCACTTTTTCCCGAGCGGCTCCCATGCCCACCTGCTCCCGGTGGAGCCTAGGATAAATAATACCTAATGTCAACAATTTTAGTCATTATTTATCCTTCCTGACAGCACATCCCGGCGTGCGAGGAGCGTCGGGGAGCGCCGCTCACACCTGATTTTTTAATGAGTTGGGTGCTGATGACGCGGGAATAGCCGTTGACAACCTCGTAAGGGCACAATACTGTCGGCGGGGAGCGGCGCGATGAAATCCACCCTGGCGACCGAGATCGGCCGGCGTCTGCGGAAGATGCGGGTGCGGAGGGGCCTTACCCAGCAGCGGTTGGCGCAGATGACTGAGGGGAGACCTGACTATTCCTACATTGGCAAGATCGAGCGGGGAGAGCAGCTTCCTTCCCTGAAGGTCCTCGAGCGGCTGGCAAGGGCCCTCGTGGTTCCACCGGGCCAGTTTTTCCGCCAGGGGATCGGGGAGGCCCTGCTCCCGGAGGAGATTCGCCGGCTCGGGCGGGACGAGACGGGGCAGGCAGTCCTCCGCGCGGTGGTCCGAGTGCCCCGGCAGGACATCACGCTGTTGCTGGAGATTGCCCGGGCCCTGAACCGGCGCCGTCAGGCGGCGGCCGGTGGGAAGGCCCGCCGCCAGTCGAGGGTTCCGGAGGGCGGGCTTAGCGGCCACATCGGGCGCAGAGTGGCGGAGGAGGGTGAAGCGTACCGGATTGTAGGAGGGGGGCCGCGACGGGTCCGCGCAGCCGTCCGGAAGATCGAGGAGGCCCTCGGTTCGCTAGCCCGGGAGGGGGAGCCCGAGGCGGCTCATGCGGTGCGGACCATCCGCCGGGCGCTGGCAACGCTGAAGACGAACCTAGAAGCGTGAGGGGATGGCGGGGGGTCGGGAGGACTCTCGCCTAGGATTTCTCGCGATCCCCCGGCTTCTTCTCCGGCGTGACGTCGATGGCGTCCTTGCCCGCGATGCTGTCCTTGAAGTTCTTGATGGCCTTCCCGAGGCCCGAGCCCATCTGGGGGAGGCGCGACGCCCCGAAAATCACCAGCACGATCAAGAAAATCACCAGCAGCTCGCCGATGCCGAAACCGAACATTCTTCCTCCTGCTGCGAGTCCCACGCGCGGGGGTGACCTGCCCCGCCCGCGCGGTCCAGCATCCCCCCATTCCCCGCGGCCTGTCAACGCCAAACTGCGCGGCCCGAGCGCCCTACCCGGGGGATGCGTCGGGGCCTACCGGTAGGGGAGCCGCTCGTCCCCTTGCCGGCGCGTGACCCGCACCTGGTCGAAGTACTCCAGGAACGGGATCGCGTACTTCCGGCTCACCCCCAGCAGGTCCTTGAAGGTCGGGACGCCGATGCTCCCGTGGGCCTGCAGGTGCTCGAGGAGCAGGACCCTGGCCCGCTCCACGTGCTCCCGGTGCAGGTAGAGGTCGTCCTTGATCCGCACGAGCGTGCCGTCGTCCACGAGCCGGAAGAACACCGCCTGGGCCTGCTTCCGGTCGGCCGCGGCCTGCTGCAGGGCGGCCTCCTGCGCCGGCGGCTGGAACCCGGCCTCCCGGTAGAGAGCCTCGAGCCTCCCCTTGGCCGCCTCCTCCGCCTCGCTGAGCCGCGGCGTGTGGGAAGCCAGGCGGACCTTGTCCCGCTCCTGGGCCAGCTGCCCCGCGCCCTGGAGGTCCCCGAGCAGCCTCCCGAAGAGGGCGGCGGAGGGTTTGCCGGGGAGCTTGCTGCGGAGTTCCTCCTTGGCCAGCCCGTCCTTGAGCGGCTGCTGCCGGTGGAACTCCCCGAGCCGCGCCAAAATCTCCCCCGTGAGGGCCCCGTAGGTCCGGCGGTGCAGGTAGGTCTCCTCCTCCCGCGCCCCGACCGGGACGATCCGCCCTTCCTGGAGGAGCCGTATGAGCGCCTCCCGCACCACTCCCGGCTCCAGGTCGCTCGCCCCCCGGAGGGCCTCCGGACTCATGGGAGCCGCCCCGGCCTCGAGCAGGAGCCGCTCGAGCCGGTCGGAGGGCGAGCCCTGCCCGAGCACCCGGAGGTGCTCCAGGATCTCCGGCCGCTTCCGCCGCCGCTGCGGCGGGGCCGGGTCCAGGATCATCCCGCCCCCGACCGTCACCGCCGGGCTGTAGGAGCGGATGACGAAGCGGTCCTGGGGGAGGGCGGCGCCGGGGGACTCGAGCCTCAGGTGCACGTAAGCCGACTGCCCCGGCGGGAGTTCCTCGCGGTCCAGGAGGACGGCGCGGGCCAGCAGTTCGCTCGTCCCCAGGTGGAAGCGGACCCGGCCGCGATTTTTCAGTGGGCGCGGGGCGTCCTCCAGGAGGGTCAGGGCCGCGTCCATGGCGGTCGAGGGACGGAGGGTCCCGGGGAAGCAGAGGAGGCTCCCGCGGGCGATCGTGGAGACCTCGATGCCGGGGAGGTTCACGGCGGTCCGCTGGCCGGCGAAAGCCTGCTCGACCGTCTCCCCGTGGACCTGGAGGCGGCGGGCCCGGGAGCGGAGCCCCTCCGGCAGGACGACGACCTCGTCCCCGACTTTCAGGCTCCCGGCCAGGAGCGTGCCGGTGATGACGGTCCCGAAGCCCTTCATGGTGAAGACCCGGTCGATGGGGAGGCGGAAGATGCCCTCCACGCGCTTCGGCTCGGCCTCGGCGGCCAGCGCCGCGAGGGCCGCCTTGAGGGCGTCGAGGCCCTCGCCGGTCGTGGCGGA
>JACPAU010000177.1 GCA_016180705.1 Candidatus Methylomirabilota bacterium | reverse complement strand
ATCAGCCGGGCAGAGCGGCGCGCCGGTGCGCTTCGATGAGGGCCTCCATCGCGGCCGCGCCGGGCCCGGGCGTGACGAAGGCGATCCCGTGGGCGATCAGGCCGGCCGTGTCCGGCTCGGCGTCGGTCCAGGCGACCCGCCCGTTGACCTCGAGGAGCCCGGAGGCCCGCGTGATGAGGAGGACGAGTTCCTCCCCCTCGGCCAGCAGCCCCGGCAGGAGGAGGCAGATGCCCCCGGGGCTCACGTTGCGGGCCGTCGCCTCCATCGCCCCGCCCGCCGTCTGGCACGACACCGGGACGGAGATGGCCAGGCGCGCCGCGCGCTCGCGGGGACCCCGGGCCTGCTCGAAGAGGAGGAGCTCCCAGGCGAGGCGGTCCTGCGGCGTGTCCGGGGTCACGGTCATCCCGTGGGGGAAGGGCGGCGCCTCCCCGCCCCGGCTCCAGACGACCCGCCCGGAGAGGTGGATCGTGTCCTCCGGCGTCCGGACCGCCAGCTCCAGGTGGGTCCCCGACTCCAGGTGGACCGGGAGGTGGACGCAGGCGCCCCCTTCGCTCACGTTGACGGTCTCGCCGGCCTGCGCTTTGGGGCGGGGGGTGTTCCCCTCCGCCTTCGGCCGCCAGGCGACCCGGAGGGCGAGCGGAAACCGCTGGGGAGTCGGCGTCCTGGGCTCGCTGGGCATGCGGGCAGCGCCTCCGGCGACCGGGCCTCGGGCCCGGGGAGTTGCCGGAACGGTAGCCCGCCCGGCCTCCGCCGTCAAGCCGTGACCGGGAAGCAGGGCCGTGCCCTTGACAGCGCCGGGCGGCCATCCTATATGCGCTACAGGAGGAGGACGACCATGGGCGAGGTGTCGGGGGCCTTTGCGCACCTGATCGGCCGGGCCGAGACGGCAGGGCTCCGGCGGTTCCTGGCGGTCCTGGACGAGTGGGCGCCGGTCGAGATGGCGGATCCGGACGGCTGGGGGACCCCACCGGAGAAACGGCTCATCCTCCGGGGGAGCTGGGAGGCAGGGGAGCAGGCCCGGTGCCCGCTCTCCTGGCTCGGCTACCGGGCCGATGCCCGGTACGGCTCGGCCAGGATAGGGGCCGCGGTCAATACCTTCACTGCCCTCTGGGACGCGGAAGGGGAGCGCGCCATCAATCGCGAGGGAATGCGGGAGGCGCTCGTTGCCGAATTGGCCCGCCGCCTCCGGTGACTTCAGCGGCGGCCCCGTAAGGCTGGTCGGGTCCGGAATTAATACAAACGACATACATTGTGTGACCCAGCGTCCGGATGGCGCCGGATGCCGCCCAAGGCCCCCGTAGCGGAGGGGGGTCCCATCGGCTCTTGGCCGATGGGGGGAACCGCGGGAGGGTTCCCCACTGGGGGCCGGGGCGGCGCCGGCGCCAGGACCCGGACGGTGTCACGTTCGTCCTGTCGTTTGTATTAGGCCGGCGGCGGACCCGGGGGCCGCGCGTGCCGGGCGATCTCCTGGAGGAGGGTCGCCTCGATCGGCCCCCCCTTCTCGACCAGCGCCCGGGCCTCCCGGTTGAGCCGCTCCCGCTCCGCTGCCGTGAGCGCCGCCGCCGTATACACGATGACCGGGAGCTGCGCCGTCCGCCGGTCCGCCCGGAGTTCCTGCAGGACCTCGAAGCCGGTGAGCCCGGGCATGACCAGGTCGAGAACCATGAGGTCGGGCACCTCGCGGCGGGCCAGGGCGAGGCCGCTGTCACCTTCCGCCGCCGTGCGCACGGCGTAGCCGGCCCGGGCGAGCGAGTCCTCCAGCATTTCCCGCACCTTCGGGTCGTCGTCCACGACCAGGACCCGCGGCGGGGCCTTCCCCGGCTGCGGGACGCAGTAGCGGCCGACGGCCGCCAGCAGGCTCGCCCGGTTCACGGGTTTCTCCAGGTACTCCATCGCCCCCGCCGCGAATCCCGCCTTCCCCTTCGGCACCACCGAGACCACGATCACCGGGATGGCCCGGGTCGCGGAATCGTTCTTGAGGGCGGCCATGACCTCCCAGCCGTCCCGGCCGGGGAGGAGCAGGTCCAGCGTGATGACGTCGGGCCGGTGCAGCGCGGCCAGGTGGAGCGCCTCCTCGCCATCCCTGGCCAGGATGGTCCGGTAGCCGGCATCGGTCAGGCACGCCTCGAGCGCGCGGGCGACCTCCACCTCGTCCTCGACCACGAGGACGAGCGGGGCGGGCGGAGCCTCCGGCTCCGCCGCCGGGGCCAGCGGGGGCTTTCCCTCGGCGGCCGCGGCCCCCAGGAGGGGCAGGCGGACCGTGAAGGTGCTCCCCCGGCCTCGCCCCGGGCTCTCGGCCCGGATGCTGCCGCCGTGCAGTTCGACCAGGCGCTTCGTGAGGGCCAGCCCGAGCCCCGTCCCCTCGTGCTGGCGCCCCGCGGCGCTGCTCACCTGCACGAACTCGCGGAACAGTTTGGAGAGGTCCTCCGGTGCGATGCCGGCCCCGGTGTCCGCCACGGAGATCTCGAGCCAGCCGGACTCGGGCTGGGAGGCACGGACGGTCACCCGCCCTCCCGCGGGGGTGAACTTCACAGCGTTGCTCAGCAGGTTGAAGAGGATCTGCTTCGTCCGGACCACATCCGCCATCAGCGGTGGGAGATCTGCCGGTACCTCGAGGCCCAGGGTGACGTCGGTCTTCTGCGCCGTGGGGCGGACCATCGTCAGGGCCCCCTCCAGGATCTCCCCGATCAGCAGGGCCTCGCGGTTCAGGACGATCTTCCCCGCCTCGACCTTCGAGAGGTCCAGGATGTCGTTGATGAGGGTCAGGAGGTGCTTCCCGCTGGTCCGGATGTGCCCGATGTAGCGCTGCTGCTTCTCCGTCAGCGGCCCGTGCAACCCCTCCTCGAGCAGGCTGCTGAAGCCGATGATGGAGTTGAGCGGCGTCCGGAGTTCGTGGGACATGTTGGCCAGGAAGAGGTTCTTGACCCGGTGCGCCTCCTCCAGCCGCCACCGTTCCGCCGCCGCCTCCCGGAGGCGGGCGGTCTGGAGAACGACCGCCACCTGGTTGGCCAGCGCCTCGAGTCGCGTCACTTCCTCGGTGGCGAACGCGCGCGGGGCCGCGTAGGTGAGGGTGATGGCGCCCCGCTCCTCGGGGCCGAGGGGGACAGGGACGCCCAGGATCGCCCCGATGCCGCGGTTGAGGTACGCCTCCCGCATCCTGCCGAGGGGGGCGGCGGCCACGTCCGGGAAGGCGGCCGGGCGGCCCGTGGCGATCGCCTGGCCCGCCGCCCCTTCGCCGACCCGGGGCTGGGTGGTGTCGTAGTAGGCGGTCAGCGCCGCCGGGTCGGGGGCGTGGGCGGCCACCGGTAAGAGGCGCCCGGACTCCCGCTCGGCCCGGACCAGGACGCAGCCCCGCGCCTCCGCCAGGCTGGCGAAGGCCTGCAGCGCGTGGCGGATGGTCTGCTCGGGCGGGGCGCCCTTCAGGATCTCCTGGTCGAGCTGCTGCAGGATGGTGAGTTCCCGCGTGCGCCGATCGAGGTCCGCCACCCGGGCCGCGAGGGCCGCTTGCGTCGCGGCCAGGCTCTCGGCCATGGCGTCGAAGGTCTGCCCGAGCCGCCCGATCTCATCCCGCCGGCCCAGGCCGCTGCGGGCGTTGAGGTCCCCCGCCCCGAGCCGGCGGGCGATGCCCTCCAGGTGGAGGACGGGACGCACGGTGAGCCCGCCGAGAGTCGCGCCCACCGCGACGGCCAGCAGGAGGACGAGGGCGCCGGCCGTCACGGCTCCGCGGAGGCCCAGCTGGATCGGGGTCTCGATCTCCGCCACCGGCAGGGAGGTGATGAGACCCCATGGGGTCTCCGGGACAGGCGCGTAGAGGCTCAGGCGCCGGATGCCTTCTCGATCCGTCCACTCGACCTCGCCGCTTTGGCCGCCCAGGGCCAGTTCCGCGGCCGGGCTGGCCGGATCGGCTGGCTCCAGGATGCGCGCGGGATCCGGGTGGGTCA
>JACPAU010000176.1 GCA_016180705.1 Candidatus Methylomirabilota bacterium | reverse complement strand
CTTCGCGCAACCGTCCCACCTCCGCCGCGCCCTGCTCCACGGTTTGACCCACCCGATCGAGGCTGGTGGCCGTCCTCGACGTGGCCGCGACACCGGGGATCAAGATCGCGATCATTCCCCACGGCGACGCCGTCCCGAAGATGGTGGCCAAGTACGGCCCCCTCTACTTCGCGGGGAACATCCCGAAGGCGACCTACGCTGGGATGACCGCCGACGCGCCCGTGGCTGTGGCGACCAACCTGCTCGTGGCCCACGAGCGGATGGAGGAGTCCCTGGCCCACCAGATCACGAAGGTGTTGCTCGAGCACACGCCGGAACTGGTGGCGGTCCACAAGGCGGCGCAGGAGATCACGCTGAAGAGCGCCGTGGTCGGCTCCCCCGTCCCGTTCCATCCCGGCGCCCTGCGCTATTACCGGGAGAAGGGGATCAAGGTTCCCGCCAATTAGGGGGATGCCCCCGTGCGGGCGCTCCTCCTTGTCCTTGTCCTGGCCGCGCTGGCGCCTCTCGAGGCCGGCGCGGGGATCTGTCTGCGCGTGGAGGCCGGAGGGGGGCCCGGCGCCGCCTTCCCGGTGGCGGAGGGGGAGGAGGTGCGCCTGGCCTTTCGCCATTCCCTGTACGGCTCGCCGGTGGAAGAGACCTTCCGCGTGACCGCGGAGGGGTTCCGCCTCGTGCGGCTCCGGTACGGGGAGGAGCGGCTGGTGGAGTTCTACGGGCACGAGGGAGCGCGGCGCGAGGGGGACTGGTGGGTCGTCGAGACCGGGGGGCCGACACGCGGCTCCCTGGTGCTCCGGGCGAGTCCGGAGTCTCACGTTCGGGTCACGCTGGGGCCGCGGCGGATCGCGCTCGGGGAAGGGGTTGAACCGGGCCGCCGTGTGAGGCTCGCCGTCGCAGCCTGCGGGGAGGCGGGGCATGGCCGATGAAGTGCTAGATCCCTCGCGCGTCTCCGCCGCGATGGAATTGGTCGAGGCCGAGGAGGGACCTCGGCGGCGCCTGAGCGGTCCGGTGGGACGGGCGGTCTCCGCGGTGGCCATCGCCATGTCGCTGGTCTTCCTGTACTGGGCGTGGGGCACCGTCACGACCCAGATCCTGCGCCTCTCCTTTCTCGGCTTCACCCTGGTCCTTTCGTTCCTGCTGTACCCCGCGCGGCGGAAGCGCGGGCTGCAGCGCGTGGGATGGCCCGACTGGCTCCTCGTGGGCCTGAGCCTCCTCGCCGTGGGCTACCCTCTCTGGGACTTCGAGGAGTTCATCTATCGGGCCGCCCTCCCGACCACGTGGGATCAGGTCTTCGGCGCGCTCACCATCCTGCTGGTCTTGGAGGCCACCCGGCGGACGACGGGCTGGATCCTCCCGGCGGTGTCGCTCGCCTTCCTGGCCTACGCGTGGCTCGGAGCCTGGCTGCCGGCGCCCTGGACCCACCAGGGCTACGGCCTGGACCGTCTCGTCGGCCACATGTATATGACGCTCGAAGGGATCTTCGGCGTCCCCCTGGACGTGGCGGCGACGTTCATCATCCTCTTCACCATCTACGGGGCCTTCCTCGAGCACTCCCGGGCCGGCGAGTTCTTCGTCAACTTCTCCCTGGCTGCGACCGGCGGCAAGCCCACGGCCGCCGGCCGGACCGTGACGCTGGCCTCCTTCCTCCTCGGGGGCCCTTCCGGCTCGGGCGTGGCGACGACGGTGACGCTCGGGTCGGTGGCCTGGCCGCTCCTTTCAAGGGCCGGCTACGACAAGGCTTCTGCCGGCGGCCTCCTCTCCGCCGGCGGGATCGGCGCCATCATCTCGCCGCCGGTCCTCGGCGCCGCCGCCTTCCTCATCGCCGAGTTTCTCAAGGTCTCCTACCTCGACGTGATCGCGATGGCGGCCATCCCGACGCTCCTCTACTACTGGTCGGTGTTCGTCATGGTCGAACTGGACGCCAAGAAGTTCGGCGCCCAGCCGGTGGCGGTGGCGGGGGAGAGCGTGTGGAGCCTCACGCGCAAGTACGGCTTCCACTTCCTTTCCCTCATCGCGATCGTCGTCTTCATGCTCCTCGGGTACACGGCGATCCTGGCCGTCTTCTACGCGACGGTCCTGGCGGCGGCGCTGAGTTTTCTCCGGCGCGAGACCGCCCTCACCCCCCGGCGTCTGGGCCGCGCCCTGGAGGGCGGGTCCGTGGGGGTCCTGTCCGTCGCCGCCACCTGCGCGACGGCGGGGATCATCGTCGGTGTGGTGACCCTGACCGGCCTCGGCTTGAAGTTCTCCATCATCATTCTGGCGTTAGCCGGGGGCGGACTCTTCCTGACGGTGCTCTACACGGCCCTGGCCGTCTGGATCCTGGGGCTCGCGGTCCCGGTGACCGCCTCCTACATCATCGCGGCCGTCATCACGGCGCCGGCGATGATCCGGCTCGGGGTGCCGGAGTACGCGGCCCACATGTTCATCTTCTATTACGCGGTCCTCTCCGAGGTGTCGCCGCCCACGGCGCTCTCCCCCTTCGCCGCCGCCGCCATCACCGGCGGCAACCCCTACCGGACGACCCTCATGGCCTGGAAGTACACGCTCCCCACCTTCCTCGTCCCCTTCATGTTCACCCTCCACCCGGACGGCGTGGGATTGCTCCTGAAGGGCTCGTGGGGGAACATCCTCTGGACCACCACCACCGCCATGGTGGGCCTGGCGGCGCTGGCCGCGGGCCTCACCGGATGGCTCCTCCGGAAGACGAGCCTGCTCGAGCAGGCACTGCTCGTCGCCGCCGGCCTGGTGCTCGTGTACCCGGGGTGGCTCCAGGACCTGGTCGGCTTCGGGCTCTGCGGGCTCGCGGTGCTCCTCCAGGCCCTGCGCCGGCGGTCGCCCCAGGCCGGGCCGGTCGGGGTGGTCCTCCTCGCGGCGGCCCTCCTGGCGCCGGCGTCCCTCTCCGCGGCGCCGGTGAAGTCCCCGTATCCGGTGGAGGTCGTGGCGGAGGGCCTGCGGGAGCCTCGCGGGACCCTCATCCTCCCCGACGGCAGCGTCCTCGTGGCGGAGCAGGCCGGGGATACGCTGGCCCGGATCGCGCCCGACGGGACCATCACCCGCATCGAGGCGGACCTCTCGTGGCCGCACGACATCACCCGGGACGCCGCGGGCGCCCTCTACGTGGCCGACACCCGCCGGGGGCGCATCGCCCGGGTCTCCCCGGATGGGGCGGTGAGCACCTATGTCGGTGGGCTCACCGCCCCCGTGGACCTGGGCTTCGATCCGGCCGGGCGCCTGATCATCTGCGAGTTCACCCGGGGATCGCTCAAGGTCGTGGAGGGCCCCGGAAAGGCGGAGCCGTTCGGTCCGGTCCTCGCGGGGGCGCACGGCCTGCTGTTCGAGCCGGGGGGCGGGATCCTGGTCGTGGAGACCCTGGCGGAGCGGATCTCGCGCGTCACGGCGGACGGGGAGCACCGGCCCCTCTGGGAAGGGATCAAGGGCGTCGGCCTCGCCCGCGGCCCCTCGGGGGACGTGTACGTCGCGGAGCCGGGGGCGGGCCGCGTCTGGCGCCTGAAGCCGGGCGGGGTTCAGGTCGTGGTGGCCGAGGGCCTCGCGGGCCCGAGGGACCCGGCCTTCGACGCGACCGGGCACCTGTACGTGACCGAGACCGGGGCGGGGAGGATCGTGCGGTTCGTGGGGTCGTTCTGAACCCGTAGGCAAACTCTTACCGCTGGATTTTTTCCGGTGCCTGGCGTAATCCCGGCGCCGGATTTCTCTTTCGGGGCCGCGCATCCCGGGGAGGGAGACCGCATCTATACAGCCAGTGAACAGCATGGGCTTCGCCGGGAATTCCCGGCGGGGCCCGAATTGCTGAGATGCGGGCCAACGTCGCGACGGTCGGGCAGCAAGTGAAGCTCTTTCGCGACCTGGGAAACGGGACTCACCAGACGATGGTGCGGCTGCTGCGGGGCGCCGCGGGGATGAGAGGAGAGACGAGCATGAGTTCGCTGAAGGGGAAGGTCGCGCTCGTGACCGGCGCGTCG
>JACPAU010000175.1 GCA_016180705.1 Candidatus Methylomirabilota bacterium | reverse complement strand
CTGAGCCGGGCGGCCGGCCGGGAGGTCCGGGTGACCTTCACCCCCCACCTGGTCCCCATGACCCGCGGGATCCTGAGCACCTGCGTCGTCCGCCTCACGCGCGGGGTCGGCACCGCCGACCTGCTGGCCCTCTACCGGGACGCCTACAAGGCCGAGCCCTTCATCCGCATCCTGCCCGAGGGCCGGCTCCCGGAGACGAAGGCCGTCCGGGGGTCGAACTACTGCGACGTCGCCGCGAAGGTGGATGCGCGGACCGGCCGCGCCATCGTGCTGACTGCCATCGACAACCTGATGAAGGGGGCCTCGGGTCAGGCCATCCAGTGCATGAACCTCATGCTGGACTTCGAGGAGACGGCGGGGCTCAAGGCGCCCGCGCTGTGGCCGTGAGGGGAGAGGGGCAGATCGCGATCACCCCCATGGGCGGGGGAATCACGGCCCCCCGGGGGGTCCGGGCGGCCGGGGTGCGCTGCGGGATCAAGCGGCAGGCGCCCGACCTGGCCCTCGTGGCCTCGGAGCGGCCCGCGAGCGTGGCCGCCACCTGCACCACCAATCAGGTGGCCGCGGCCCCGATCCTGCTCTGCCGGCGACGCCTCCCGGCGGGCCGGTTCGCCGCCCTCGTTGCCAACAGTGGCAATGCGAACGCGTGCACCGGCGAGGGCGGGCTCCGCGACGCGGAGCGGATGGGTGAGGCCGCCGCCGCCGCGTTGGGCGTCCCGGCGGAAGAGGTGTACGTGGCTTCCACCGGAGTCATCGGCGCGCGGCTCCCCATGGCGAACGTGGAGGCGGGGGTGCGCGATGCGGCGGGCCGCCTGAGCCCGGAGGGCGGACGGGACGCGGCGGCGGCGATCCTCACGACGGACACGCGGGTGAAGGAGGCCGCCCGGGAGGTCCGGCTGGCTCGGGGGACGTTCCGGGTGGGGGGGATGGCGAAGGGCTCGGGGATGATCGCGCCCGACATGGCGACGATGCTGGCCTTCGTGGCTACCGACCTCGACGTGGCCGCCCCCCTGCTCCGCGCGGCGCTGGAGGAGGCGGTGGCCGAGACCTTCAACTGCATCACGGTGGACGGGGAGACCAGCACCAACGACATGGTCCTCCTCTTCGCCAACGGCCGGGCAGAGGCGGAGGCGGCGGGCCCCGGCACGCCGGCGCTGGCCGCCTTCGCGCGGGCCCTCCGGGAGGTTTGCGGGGAGTTGGCCCGGCAGATCGTCGCCGACGGGGAAGGGGCCACGAAGGTTGTCGAGATCCGGGTGTGCGGCGCCCGGAGCCCCGCGGAGGCGCGCCGGATCGGCCTCCGGATCGGGAACTCCCCCCTGGTCAAGACCGCCTTCTTCGGGCAAGACAGCAACTGGGGCCGGATCATGGCCGCGATCGGGAGCGCCGGGATCCCGGTGGATGCCGGCCGCGTCGGCATCGCCGTGGACGAGGTCCCGATCGTGCGGGGAGGCGTGGGGCTCGGCGCGGAGGCGGAGCAGGCGGCGAACGCGCGGATGCGGCAGGCGGCCTTCACGGTCACGGTGGACCTCGGCCTGGGCGGGGCGGAGGCCCGCATCTGGACGACCGACCTCAGCGAGGCGTACGTCCGGATCAACGCCGGCTACCGGAGCTGACCGCCCCCGGCGGGCCTTGCCCGCCCCGGGGCGGTGTGGTATGTAAGGGCAGTTCGTCAACTTCACACGCCCCCGGATCCGCCGTGGGTGTCCGCGCGCCGCAGGCCGCGGGTGGACGGCGGAGACGAAGGGGGCGGCGGCCCAACCCAAGCGCGGAGGTGTGCCCGTGGCGGCGATTACGATGAAGGAGTTGCTGGAGGCCGGGGTCCACTTCGGCCACCAGACCAAGCGGTGGAACCCGAAGATGAAGAAGTACCTCTTCGGGGAGCGCAATGGCATCTACATCATCGACCTCCAGAAGACCCTCACGCTCTTCACGGCCGCCTACGAGTTCCTCCAGGACCTGACCGCCGGCGGGGGGACCGTCCTTTTCGTCGGGACGAAGAAGCAGGCCGCGGAGACGATCGAGCAGGAAGCCCGGCGCTGCGGCATGTTCTGGGTGAACCAGCGCTGGCTGGGCGGGACCCTGACGAACTTCGCCACCATCCGCAAGAGCGTGCAGCGCCTGAAGTACCTGGAGGACCTGGAGCAGAAGGGGACCCTCGAGCGGCTGACCAAGAAGGAAGGGCTGCGGCTCATGCGGGAGCGGGAGAAGCTCACCCACGCCCTCGTTGGGATCAAGGAGATGGACCGGCTGCCCGGCGCGGTGTTCGTCATCGACACGAAGAAGGAGCGGATCGCGGTGCGGGAGGCGAATCGCCTGGACATCCCCATCGTCGCGGTGGTGGACACGAACTGCGACCCGGACGAGATCACGCACCCGATCCCGGGCAACGACGACGCCATCCGGGCCATCCGGCTGCTGACCGCCCGGATGGCGGACGGGGTCATCGAGGGGCGGGGCGTGGTCACGGAGGGGGCCCTGACGGCGGAGATGCCGCTCACGGCGGTGGGGGACGCCGCTGCCGGCGAGCCGGCCGGGGCCCAGGTCGCGGCCGAGGCGGGGCCGGCGGCCTGACGGCCGGCGGCGGGGACGGCGAATGGAAATCAGCGCGGCGGCGGTGAAGGAACTGCGGGAGCGGACCGGGGCCGGGATCCTGGACTGCAAGTGGGCCCTGGGGCAGACGCAGGGGAACTTCGAGCGGGCCGTGGACCTCCTCCGGGAGAAGGGCATTGCGGCGGCGGCGAGGCGGAGCGGGCGGGCGGCCTCCGAGGGGCAGGTGGTCTCCTACATCCACACCGGCGGGAAGATCGGCGTGCTCCTCGAACTGAACTGCGAGACCGACTTCGTCGCCCGGACCCCGGAGTTCACCGGTCTGGCACACGACCTGGCCATGCACGTGGCCGCCATGGCCCCCCTCTACGTCCGGCGGGAGGAGGTCCCGCCCGACGTCCTCGAGCGGGAGAAGAAGGTCCTCCGCGCCCAGGCGGAGGGGAGCGGCAAGCCGCCCGCGGTGGTGGAGAAGATGGTGGGGGGCCGGCTGGAGAAGTTCTACCAGGAGATCTGTCTCGAGGAGCAGCCCTTCGTCAAGGACCCGGACCGCCCGGTCGGGGACCTGATCAAGAGCGTGGCCGGGGTGGTGGGGGAGAACGTGGTGGTGCGCCGCTTCACCCGATACCTGCTCGGGGAGACGGCCCGGGCCGCCACCGGGGGAGGCGGATGAACCGGGAACCCGCGTACCGGCGGCTCCTCATCAAGATCAGCGGCGAGGCCCTGGCCGGTGATCTGGGCTACGGCATCAGCCCGGAGGTGGTCCGCTTCATCGCCGAGGAGATCCGGGAGGTGCACGTCCTGGGCCTCCAGGTCGCGGTGGTCATCGGCGGCGGGAACATCTTCCGGGGGGTGGCGGCCAGCGCGCAGGGGATGGATCGCTCCTCGGCCGATTACATGGGCATGCTCGCCACCGTCATCAACGGCCTGGCCCTGCAGGACGCGCTGGAGAAGCTCGGGGTGGATACCCGCGTCCAGACCGCCATCGAGATGCGGGAGATCGCCGAGCCCTTCATCCGGCGGCGGGCGCTCCGGCACCTGGAGAAGGGGCGCGTGGTCCTCTTCGTGGGCGGGACCGGGAACCCCTACTTCTCGACCGACACGGCGGCGGCGTTACGCGCCATGGAGATCGGGGCAGAGGTCGTCTTCAAGGCCACGCGGGTGGACGGGGTCTATACCGCGGACCCCGAGAAGGACCCCACCGCCACCAAGTACGAGGAGCTCTCCTACATCGAAGTCCTGAGCAAGCAGCTGAAGGTGATGGACTCCACGGCGATCAGCCTCTGCATGGACAACCGCTGCCCGATCGTCGTCTTCAACCTGCTCGGGCGGGGCCGGTTGAAGGGGTTGGTTCTCGGGGAGAAGACCGGCACCATTGTGAAGAGCCGCTAGTGCCGGGCCAACTGACGTCGGCTCACACCGTTCTCCGACCAC
>JACPAU010000174.1 GCA_016180705.1 Candidatus Methylomirabilota bacterium | reverse complement strand
GGCGGGGGTCATCCTTGGGGTCGGAGTCAGAACGATAATGGACAGCGCGTTGCTGATGGGCTCAATCGGCAAGCGCCGAGGGCGTTCACTGGGGATGGACTTCGGGGCGACGGGCCTCGGCCTGCCCGTTGGACCCCCCCTGGCGCAGGCCTGGCTGGACGCGTTTGGTTGGCGGTCAGAACTGGCGTGGGGAGGGATAGCATTTCTGTTGCTCGCCGCGGTGGTGGTCCGTGGAGACCAGCAGCCAACCGAGATGCCGGGTGTCGCCTCAGTGAAGGAAGCGGCGGCGGCCGGGCATCGCGGGCACGCCTCAGCCTTGCTCCTTACAGGCTTCTTCATCGGCAATGCGCTTATTGGGCTCTATGACGAGGCCGTGTACCAGCACGTGTACGCGCATGGAAAAGCCCTTGGCCTCTCAGGGCCGAAGGCTGTCAGTGTCATCAGCGCCGTATCCCTCACGTACATCATCGGGGGAGTCGGTGGAGGCATACTTTCAGACTTGATTGGGCGTCGTCGGATCCTGGTCATGGCGGCACTCGGTGCGGCCGCCTCACTCCTCCTGCTGGCGACAAGTTCGCCCGCAGCGTTGTGGCTCTGGGCCGGTGCCTTCGGACTTGCCTTAGGGATGAGCACCGCTGTGCGATCAGCAGCGTGGGCCGACGCCTTTGCCGGTCCCCAGCTCGGCCGGAACGTTGGCATCGTCACGCCAGGTTACTCGGTAGGAGCAGCGATCGCGACATATGGTGGCGCGTCCTGGTTGGAGACAGGCGGGAGCTTCCAGGCGCTGTACACGGCGGCTGCTGGCGCGGCCTTCTTGTGGGCTATCCTTGGTGCGATGCTGACGCGGTCCGGTCCGCTTCCCCAAGGAGTCCCGCACGTGGTGCGGTCGGTCGCCTACCCTCCCCATGCACAGAAGATTTCTACTGCGCAACAACCAGAACTTTGACTGTAGGTTTTAGGACGCGCGCCAAGGACAGCCACTAACCGGAGTCATCAGGTGAGGGCGGCGAGCCAGTCCTTGACGAAGGCGGTCGCCCGGCAGTCGTCCTCGTTGTAGGTGAGGATGCGCGCGAGCGCGTCCGCGTGGCCGGCGGGATCCGCCGCGTACTCCAGGAACAGGACGACGGACTCCAGGGCGTCCACGTCGGCGAGACGCCAGGAGAAGCCGAGGGCCTTTGCCACCGCCTTGAGCCCGGTCCCGGGGACGGGGAACGCCACAGCCCGGGTGGCGAGGCGGTGCAGGTCCGTGAGGCGGCCGAGGACAGCGGTTGCCCGGTCCGGCGGGATCCCGTGGTGGTCCAATAAATGCTTCAGCCGGGTCCGCTCGTAGTTATGCCAGTGGTAAAGTGGGGCGCCGGGCAGGCTTTCGCAGAAGGCTACAAAGTCTGCCGTCATCCGTCCCGCCTCGGCCGGGCTCACGGCCAGGAAGGGCCGGTAGCGCACCTCCCCTCCCTTTCGGGTCACGGTCCCGATCAGGTAGTCGAAGGGGACCAGATCACCGGAGGGATCGAGCGGCCCCGCCCCCTCCAGGTCCACGAAGACCTCCACGGGGGCAGGGCGCAGAGGGACGCGCCCGTCCTGAATCCTGACCGGCTGGCCCGTGAGCAGCGCGGTCGCCGCGGCTTTGAGGTTCCGCGCCCTCCCGGCGCCAATCCGCGGCAGGCCCGCCAGGATGGATTCCGCCGCTCCTGCCACGTCGCCGAGGACCTTGATCCCGGCCCCTCGGAGGGTCTCCCGCGTCGCCCCCCCCACTCCCGGAAGCAGGGAGATGTCCTGGCGCGCTTCCGCCTGGCTGTCCGCGTAGGCCGTCCAGGGCCAGGGGCATCCCCCATGGATCGGCTCCGGTTCCACTCGGCCGGTGAGGATCGCCCGGGTCCCCTCGAGGGCCTCCTGAAGGGCAGGCCGGAGCTCCTCCCAGGGATGCTCGAAGGCCCGGCCATCCCGGTTGATGAGGATGACGCTCGGCGCCTCCACGCCCTGGACCTTGCCCAGGAGGAGGTTGTAGAAGGCAGCCTGGACCAGGTGGGCCTCGTCCAGGTGGCGGGCGCTCTTGATCTCGACGACCCGGTAGGCGTAGGGGCCGAACCGCGATGGGACCCCCTCGATGCGCTCGAGGAGGTCGGGCCTTCCGGTCAGCCCCTCCGGGAGGTAGAGGAGAGGCGGCTCGGCGAGGGCGGGGACGCCGGCTGCCATCTGCTCGAGGGCGAGGCAGAACCCGGCCTCCGCCGTCTCGAAGGAGAGGGGGGCGAGGCCGGGATGGCGGCTCCCCAGGATCCGGGCCTCGTGCTCCTTCCCCTGCTCGGCCAGGAGGAGCCAATAGCGGCTCGCCGGCTCCCGGGCCTCCGGGGGACCGAATGCCTCGCACCAGACCGCATAGGGGGCTTCCGCGTGCAGGGCCACCAGGCTCGCCCGCACGCGGGGATACGGCCCCTCCGCCAGGCAGGCCCGGAGCAGCCCCTCTACCTCGGCCCCGCCCCCCGCCACGCCGTCCTCTCCCGCTCGAAAAGGCGAGAGGCTGGATGGGGGGAGCCGACCTCCCCGCCGCTCCAGCCTCCCCTCGGGCCGGGACGCCCGCGCCCTGGCTCCGCGGTCTCTAGCCCGCCTAGCCCTTCCCCTTCTGGGCCTGGGCCATCTCCTCCACCTTCTTCCGGAGGTCCAGGATCTCCTTCTCCTTGAAGGAGATGGAGGAGTCCCGCTGGCGCAGCTGCTCCTGGAGCTGGCTGTGGAGGGTCTGCCAGCGGGCCAGCTCGGTCTCCAGCTCCTTGACGCGTCCGCCCGCGGGAGCCGCCGCGGGCCGGGGGGCGGCCTTGGCGGCGGGCTTGCGCGCTGCCGCCTTCGCGCCCTTGGCCCCCCGGGCCGGCTTCCTGGCCGGTCTTTTCGCCGCCGAAGCCTTACCCTTCTTCCGCCCCGCTCCCCGCGCCTTCCGCATCCGCTCCTCCTCCTGGATGAAGGGTGGACGCCCCCGACGCCCCGGCGGGCGTCGAACATTAGCCCGGGATGTTATGCGAACGGCGGGAGCGTGTAAATAGGAAATCGCTCAGGTGCGGTCGGCGGGCGCCTCCTGGTGCGGGGGCGCGGGCGAGGACGGGCGGCCCTCCGCCCGAAGGATGAGACCGCAGTGGGGACAGAGGGCATCCCCCCAGGTGATGGTGGCCTCGCACCGGGGACAGGGACGGGGCTCCCGTGGGTCGTAGGGGAGCCCGGACCAGAAGGCGCGGAGCCAGTTCATGGGGCGTGATCGCCGCCCCGGCGGCCTTGGAGGGTGTTCGCCAGCGCCTGGACGGTCGCGGCGATCCGGTCGCAGGACTGCTCGATGGCGAGCCACTGCGGACGGTAGGTGGGATCCGCCTGGGCGAGCTGGGAGGCGGTGGTGATGACCTGCAGGGCGTTGCCGATGTGGTGCTCGAGGAAGGCCAGCAGGGCGTCCAGGTCCGGCGCCGGCCGGTCGGCCCGGACCCCCGCCGCCTGCTCCTCTCTCTGACCTGTCGGTGTGGCCGGCAGCACCCTGTCTCCTTTCCGTGCAGGCGGAGCGGACCGCCTGCAGTCGGGAGAGAAGGGTGCAACCTCTATGCCGCCACCCTACGCCTTCTTGCGCAGGGCCATGCCGACCACGTTGAGGAAGCGGTCCATCTCGAAGGGCTTGCTGACGCAGAAGTCGGCCCCGGCCTCGAAGGCCCGCTTGTTGAACCTCGGGTCGGCGCCGGCGGTGAACATGATGACGGGGACCCCGCTGAGACCCGCCTCCTTCTTCAATTGGCGGCAGGTTTCGTAGCCGTCAATCCCCGGCATCATGACGTCCAGGATGAGGACGTCGGGTTTCGAGACCGCCGCCTTCTTGACCGCCTCCTCGCCGCTCCGCGCCGGGATGACATGATACCCGTGGCTCTCCAGGAAATCCTTCAGCATCTCGATCATCGTCGGGTCGTCGTCAATAACGAGCACGATCTTCATGCCTTCATGAGCCATCCCGCCCCCCCTCCGCGCCGGGTACCCGGCACCCGGAGTCTAGCGACCC
>JACPAU010000173.1 GCA_016180705.1 Candidatus Methylomirabilota bacterium | reverse complement strand
CGGCCACCGGCCCGCGAACTCTGCCCCGAGGCTGCCGACCGGCGCATCCAGGTCCACGAGGGGGCCGAGGTGCTCGGGGCCAATCGGCAGCGCGGCGAGGAGTTCGGCGTCCCAGGTCTTCCCGCGCTGGTCGAAAAGTCCGGTCCCCGAGGCCATCGAGAGACTGCACGCCGTTCGGCCGAGCAGCCGGAGGTGCAGGTACTCGCCGACGGACATCCACCGCGCGGCCCGGCGGAAACGGTCGGGGGCCGCGCGGGAGAGCCAGAGGAGTTTGGCCGGGAGGTAACTGACGTGGAGGGGGCACCCGGTCCGGGCATGGACCGCCCCCTCGTCGAGGAGCTGGCGCAGTTCCGCGGCCTCCCGCCAGCCCCGCGTATCGCCCCAGGAGTAGAGGGGGGTGACGGCCCGTCCCTCGCCGTCCACGCCGACGAGGCTGTGCCAGAAGGTCGAGGTGGCTACCGCGGCGATCGGCGGGAGGAGGGGCCCCGGAGCGGCCAGGAGCGCATCGAGGCAGGCGACCGTCCGGGCCACCATGGCGTCCGCGTCGGCCTCGATGCCGCCGTCGGGCGTCACCTCCATCGCGTACGCGGCCCGCCCCTCCCGTCCGGGGAGCGCGCGGCCGCGCCGGTCGAAGAGCAGGGCCCGGACCGAGGAGGTCCCGAGGTCCAGGGCGACGACGGCCGGCGGATCGGGTTCCGGCGGGAAGACCGATGGCATACCCGGTGCCTCGGCTCAGGGTTCACGAGCAGGGCCCGCTCGCCTATCTTACGGGTTTTCGATGCGGGGGGCAGCCTGAAAGTTCCGGAGGGGTCGAAAACGGGAGGTTCGCGCGGGGGGTGGTAAGCTGAGCATACAGGGCCGCCCGTCGAGGGGCCCGGCTCGGTCCGGCGGCGCTACTGGGTGGGCGTCTCGGACGCGATCGGCGGGCCGCCCTCGGGCGCGACCGCAGCGGCGGCTGCCTCCGGCGCCATCCCCTCGGTAGGCGCCGCGGCGGCGCCTTTCCGCTCCTGCCGCCGCCGCCGCTTCTCTTCCTGCTTCGCCTTGCGGGCCAGTTCCTTCCGCCGCTTGTTGGCGCCGTAGGCGCGGGCTCTCCCTCCCATCGTCACCCTCCTCGAGACAAAGGCGTCGCCGCTCTGCCGCCCGGGAGGACCTCGGTCCTCCCGGCCGGGGCGAGTCCGATCTGTTGCGCGGGGGGGTGCGCCGGATCAGCGGAGAGGCCTAGAAGCCCCCCCGACGGGGCCGGCCGCCGCCGCGGTCATCCCCCGGGCCCCCGCGGGCCGGCCGCTCCCGCGCCTCGCTGACCGTGAGGACCCGGCCGCCGAACTCCCGCCCGTTCAGGGCGTTGATCGCGGCCTGCGCGTCCGCGTCCGATGTCATGTCCACGAAGGCGAACCCTCGCGGCCGCCCGGTGTCCCGGTCGGTCACGATCTTGACCGCCTCCACGTGCCGGCCCCCTTCCTCGAAGATGGCTCGCAGCTGCGCCTCATCGGTGGTGAAGGGGAGGTTGCCCACGTAGACCCGCCTGCCCATGCTCCGTCGCTCCTTCCCCCAAGGGGGGCGCCCGTCCCCGCGCGGATTCGCGGGGGGGGCCTGTCACGGCCGTCCCGGTCCCGGGACGGCCCGCGCCGGCCGGCGTCCACCGCGGCGGCGACGCCCGGCCAACGAAAAACGCCGCGGGACACTGGTCCTCGCGGCGTCGTCCACTCCGTGTCGGAGGCGCGAGCGGCAGAACCCCGAACCGCCGACACCCTAGACTGGCGGCCAGGCTTTGTCAAGGGGAGATTTGCCCGGCCCGGGACGGCCGCCCCCGGCGCAGCAGGGCGCGGACCCCGAAGTAGGCGAAGGCGTCCTTCATGTTCGAGAAGACCCGCTTGAGGGGGGTCATCCGGGGGTCCGTCACGTACTCCAGGGTGAGGCTCACGCGCTCCTCCCCCTCCCGGAGGGGGGTGATCGCGTGCCAGAGCCGGTTACCGTTGAAGATCACCATCGAGCCGGGCTCGGTGGCGAGCGTCAGCTCCCGCACCGGCCGCCCGGGCTCATCCTTGTAGAGGTGGCAGGCCAGCCGGCACGCCTCGGAGCGCTGGACGAGTCCCATGAGGACCGTGTAGCAGTTCCCCTTGTAGTGGGAGGTGTCATAGTGGAAGCCGATGTGGTCCCCGGGCTCGGTATAGAAGTAGAGGGCGCAGGCGTGGGGGTCGTTGTCGGGGCACAGCGCGAGGGGCGCCCCCACGAGGCGGCTCAGGAAGTCCCGGAAGGCGGGCGTCCGGTACACCTCGAGGAACGCCGGCGCGTGTTCGGCCAGGAGGTAGGCGCTGACGCTTCCCCCCTTCTTGAAGCGGGGGATGTAGCTCCGGTGGACGTGGGGCCGGAGGCGCTCGAGGCGCGGGAGGAGGCGCTCCGCCACCACCGCGGGCGGGAGGAAACGCTCGAGGAAGATGAACTCGTTCTGCTCCCAGTACTCCCGCCGGACCCGCTCGAAATCGAGCGCGGCGACGGCCTGCTCGACAACCTCCCCCAGCCCGTTTGCGCTCATGCCCCCCGCTCCCTGTGGTCCCGCACCCCGCTCCCCGGACGCGTTCATGTCGAAGCGTCTGTGAGAATACCCGGGCCGCCCCGGGTCGTCAACGCCGTTCTCTCTGAAAGGCGTCCGGGTTCTCCAGCGGACCTCTAGAAAATCCACAACAGCCGCATCTTCCGTTGCCCATCCGCGCCGGTCTCGACCCCGATCAGCCCGCCGAAGATCCCCCACGCCGAGCGTTCCCCGTTCTGCGATTCGGAGTAATAGAAGGGGTTGACCTCGAACGTGGACGAGCCTTTGGCTCTGCTGCTCCGCACGAGCCGCCAGAGGACTCTGAAGTCGCTGGTTTCAGCATCTTTGCGCTCGTAGGAGACGACCTTCCAGAGGAATTCCGTCTGCTGGACCACCCCACCCTCGCTGCTGTACGAGAAGGCCGGCCAGAGGAGGGACCAGCGCAACGCATCGGTGCGCGCGTCGCCCTCATAGCTGTACAGCGGGAAGACCGCATGCCGGGTCCGCTGGGGCTCCCGCTGGTATGTGATCAGGCTGACGTCCGGCGGGAGCAGCCAGAAGAATGCTGCCCGGGTGCTCCCCCGCGTCTCATCCCTCTCGTACCAGTGGAGCAGGAGCGAGCTGTCGAACGTCGTCTGCGGCGTGGTCTCGTGCCACCAGACGGGGAACAGGGTGGTCACGGCGCGCGCCTGTTCCCGCTTCCGGTAGAAGAGCAGGAGATGGGACATGGTGACCTGGTTCTCCGGGTCACTGCCAAAGCGGAAGAGCGGCCAGAGGGTGGCGTACTCATCATACGTCCCCCGCCGCGCGTGAGCGTAGAGGGGCCAGAGATGGAGCAGCTCCTCCCCCGGGCGCTCCTGGTGGAGGTAGTACGGCGGGAGCAGCGCCAGCGAGCCCACGGTCAGTCCGGACCGCGCATCGCGGTGGCGGTAGTAGAAGGGCACGAGCCACGAACGCTCCCGCTCTCCCTCCTGGAGCCGGCTGAAGAGCGGGAACAGGATATCCTGCCGGGAGCGACCCGTGCGGGTATCGCGGGTGTCCATATAGATCGGGCCCAGAATGCGCACGGCCAGGGTCGTCGGCGAATGCTCGTAATGGAACAGGGGCCAGAGCACGTCCCAGGCCTTCAGCTGCTGCTCCGAATCCTCGAGGGTGGAGTAGAGGGGAAAGACGAAGAGGTGCTGCGAGACCGCCTCGCCGCGCCGGTAGATGCCGTAGAGGGGGAAGAAATAGGTGAAGGCCGCTCGCTGCTCGGTGTCCTCGGAGTGGTAGTAGAACGGGAAGAGGGAGGAGAAGGAATAGGGGCCGCTCCGATACCGGAAATAGACCGGGAAGCCGACCTCCAGGCCAAGATCCCCCCGCTCATACTGTCCATAGAGGGGCGTAATGAGGCGGAGGTGGCCGGTGGAGGTCTCCTGGTTGAAGTACACGGGGAACACGAGGTCGGTGCTCACGTCGGCCCCTCGCGCGGAGTACCACACGGAGAAG
>JACPAU010000172.1 GCA_016180705.1 Candidatus Methylomirabilota bacterium | reverse complement strand
CCGGTCAGTACGCCGCCGAAGAGGGCGACGAGCGCGACGGTGAGGTAGGCGCCCGTCAGGCGGTTCTCGGCAGTCATCATGGCTCCGCTCCCCTGTGCCCCGGCCTCACGACCGCGGCTCGACGACGACCTTGCCCCACATCGTGTGATGTGCGATCCCGCAGTACTCGTGGCAGAGGAACGGGTACTCCCCGGGCTGGGGGAAGCGGGCCGTGACCCGGGACACCTGGCCGGGGAGGAGCATCACGTTCAGGTTGGCCCGGGGGATGAAAAGCCCGTGTACCACGTCCCGGCTCGTCGCCACGAAGGTGACCGTCGAGCCCGCGGGCACGCGGATCTCGTTGGGCGCGAAGGACCAGATGCCGGCCACCATCCGGGCTTCGTAGCGCCCGGGTCCGACCTCGACGACGCCGGGCTGGTCGAAGGGGGCCGTGGCGGCGAGCTGCGTCGGGTCCACCCGCCCCGCGTCGCCGGGGACGTGGATCCCCGCGCCGAAGGCCGTCACGATGAGCGCGGCCAGCATCCCGACCGGAATCGCGATACTCGGCAGGATCCAGGCGAGTTCGTACAGGTACACGGTGCTCGGACGTCTCATCGCCACTCACCCTCCCCAGAGTCGGAGGTACGCGTTCAGCCAGAGCCCGGCCACCAGCAGCAGGTAGATCAGCATGAAGAGCAGGGCGCCTTTGGGATGCTCGTTCTCGTCCATGACCGCTCCTCCCGCGCCGGGCCGCCCGGCGGTCCAGTCGGCCGCCCCCCGCTAGTCGCCGCCCCGACCGCCCAGCAGCCGCACGATTTCCTCGGCGTGGTCGGTCTCGTCGGCGAGGATCTCCTCCAGCCGGACCTTGAGGCCGATCTCCCCCGCGGCCTCGGCCTGACCGGCCCGCTCGGCGTAATTCGTGACCGCCCGCCGCTCCAGCTCGAGGTCGTGCTCCAGCATCTCCCGGGGATCGGTCAGCTCCTTGAAGGGCGCCGGCTTGACCGCCGGCGTCCCCCCGAGCGTCACGATCTTGTCCGCCAGGAAGAGGGCGTGGTTCACCTCGTCGGTCACCTCCGCCTTCACGAACTCCCGGACCTCGTGACCGAACATCCCCCGCGCCAGCGCCGCCTGCTGGATGTACCGGCAGATCGTCCCCAGCTCGTCGGCCAGATCCCGGTTCAGCCCCTCGATCAGTTTCGTCTTACTCACGTTTTTCATGGGCTGCTCCCTCCCTTGTGTGGGGTTTCCCGGCCGGTGGTGATCCGGCCGTCGGTCATGTGGTAGACGCGGTCGAACCCCTCGATCATCCGCTCGTCGTGGGTCACCACGATCACCGCGGCCTGCCGCTCCCGTCCCAGCCGCCGGAGCAGGTCCATGACCGCCGTGCCCCGCTCCGTATCCAGCTGGGCCGTTGGCTCGTCCGCGAGGAGGACGGCCGGGTCGTTGATGACAGCGCGGGCGACGGCCAGCCGTTGCTGTTCCCCCCCCGATAGCGTGGCAGGGTGAACGTCGGCGCGGTGGCCGAGGTCCAGGCGGTCCAGCAGCTCTCGCGCCCGCCGGCCCGCCTCCCGGCCTGGCACGCCGATCAGGGTGAGGACCAGGGCCACGTTCTCCACAGTGGTGAGAAAGGGAATGAGGTTGTAAGCCTGGAAGATGATCCCCATCCGCTCCCGCCGCAGGCGCCGGTCGTCGGTGAGGACTCGCTGGTCGTCGTAGACCGGGTCCCCGGCGATCGTGATGCGCCCCCGGGTCGGCGGGTCGATCAGCGAGAGAGCCCGGAGCAGGGTAGTCTTTCCGGACCCACTCGGTCCCATCAGGGCCACCAGCTCTCCCGCCTCGACAGCGATGCTGGCGTCCCGGAGGGCAATGACCTCGGTCTCCCCCCGGCCGAAGACCTTGGTGAGGCCCTCCGCACGGATCGCGGGCATCACGCCCCCCCGCCCAGGGCTGTGGTCGGGTCCACGCTCAGGGCCCGGCGGATCCCGAGGACACTTGCGAGGAAGCAGATGCCCACCACGATCCCCAGCAGGATGTGCTGGTCGAAGGGAAGAATGGCCACCCGCCGGGGGAAGTAGTCGGCGGCGAGCCCGATGAGGATCGCCCCCACCCCGAACCCCAGCAGGCCCAGCGTGAGGGACTCCTGGAGGATGAGGCTCCCGATCTTCCAGTCCGGGGCCCCGATGACCTTGAGGGTGGCGATGTCCCGGGTCTTCTCCAGCGTCATCGTGTAGATGATCAGCGCGATAATCAGCCCGCTCGATGACGCTCTTGGCCAGCACCTCCTCCTGCTCCGCCGTGGTCATGGCCCGGTAGTGATTCCAGCGCTCGATCCGCTGCGTGACCTCCCCCGGGTCGGCCCAGGGCTCCAGCCGCACCAGGATGGCGTTGGCCAGGTGGGTGTCCTGGAGGATCGGCGCGAGTGCCGGGGCGGGCACGGTGGCGAGGGCCGGCTCCGCCTTCAGGTCCGCCTCCAGCCGCGCCCGTTCGTTGCGGATGGCCTCGTTGGCCTTCAGGAACTGGATCTCCTGGGCATCCTGGAGCGACACAAACGCGGCGGGATCGCCGGCGTTCGACACGATCCCCTCGGTCAGGCCGACAACGGTCAACGTCATGCGGCCGATCTCGATCTCGGTCCCCAGGGGGAGCCCGGCCTTCCGGTCAATCAGCATCTCGTAGCGGCTGCGGACGATCGGGCGGCCGGCCACCACCGCGGGGGGCGCTCCCAGCCCTCCGGGCCGGTGGCCGACGAGCTGCACCCGGAACGGCTTCGGTCCCACCCGGAGCTGGAGCGACTGGAAGGCGATCGGGCTGGCTTCCCGCACGCCGGGGACGGCGCGGATCACCCGGTAGACGTCCTCCGGGATGCGCGAGGTCTCGGCGAAGGGCCCGTTGGTGTCCTTCTGGACAACCCACAGGTCGACGCCCGGGGCTCGGACGATGCTCAGCGCATCCTCCACCATCCCCCGGTAGATGCCGCCCATGGCCATGACGGTGGCCAGCAAGAGACCAAGTCCGAGGGCGGTCAGAAGAAACCGCCCCAGGCGGTATCGGATGTCCCGGATGGCAAGGTTCATGGCCGGCCCGCTGCGTCGACAGTTATCGCGGCCCGATCTGTCGCCACGACGCGCCGTCCCTCGTTCGCCGGGTCGGCGAGGCGGCCGGGCGCGACCACCACCTGCTCGCCCGGGCGCAACCCCTCCACCACCTCGATCCACCCGGCCGGGTCGGCCACCCCCAGCCGCGCTGCCCGGAAGTGGAGGCGGCCATCCACCACGGCCCAGGCGCCGGGCCCATCGGGCGTCCGGACGAGCGCCGCCAGCGGGAGGGCCACCACCCGTCGCGTGCTCCCGGACCGAATCGTGGCCTCGGCCTGCTCCCCGAGGATCAGGCGGGGCGGCCGCTCCTCGAAGGTGATATCCACCGCCAACTGCTCGGTGACGCGGTCACTCTCCCGCTGGATCCTCGCGACGCGGCCCGGAAGCGTCTGCCCCGGGAGCGAGCGGAGGGCGATCTCGGCGGAGTCCTCGACGGCGATGCCGCCGGTCTCCCGCTCATCCACGTGCACGGTCACCCAGGCTGTGCGCGGGTCCGCGATCTTGAGGATCGGGGTCCCGGGATTGACCGTGGCCCCAGGCTCCAGCTCTCGGCTCACCACGTAACCGGCCAGCGGGCTCCTGATGACGGTATCCGCCAGGCGGGCCCGGGTCGCGACCAGGGCAGCCTCTGCGCCCCGGATGTCATGGTGCGCCATCTCTAAGCCGGCCCCAAGCACTTCGACCTCCGCGCTGGCCACCCGGCGCTGGGCCTCCGCGCTCTTCAGCTCATCCGCAGCAGCGGCGGCCTCCGTGACCCGGGCGTCCATGTCCGCCCGCGCAACGCCGCCCTCGGCGTAAAGCTGCCGCCATCGCTCGGCGTTGATGCGGGCCAGGGCCTCCGTCGCCCGAACGCGGGAGACCGCCGCCTCGGCCGCCGCCAGCGCCGCCCGGGCCTTCTCAAAGGCGGCCTCCTGGGCGGCCAGCGCCATTCTCGCCCGCTGGAGCGATGCGTCCGCCTGCTCGACCTGGGCAACATACTCCGCGTCGTCGAGGCGCGCCAGGACTTGGCCAGGTTGGACTGTGTCCCCCTGGTCGGCCAGGACGGCCACGACCCGCCCGGTGATCTTGGCCCCGACCTGGACGACCACCTTCGCCTCGACCGTGCCCACGCCCTGGACCACCGGAGCGATTTCCCGGAGGGCAACCGGCGCCACAGTGACCGGTGCCGGGCGGAGCAGGAATAGCGCCCCACCGCCGGCCAGGGCCACGAGCCCTCCGGCCAGCAGGAACCTCTTCACGATCCGCCGCAGCCGCCGCCGATCCATGCGCTTCCCTCCGTTCGCTCCACCTGGCTCGGGCCGGCATGCTCTCGAAGGAGCGGATGCGGGGAGCCGGGGCCAGCCCGGGCCAGGGGCGCCCTTCATGGAAGCGGAAAGCAACCTGGATGCCACCGCGGCGCCATGAGAATTCAGCCGGTTAGGCAGGGGCTGTTCGCCCGGAGTGGGGCAGGGACGCCCCGGGTGGGACCCTCTGGCCCCTGCCGTCGGCCCACCCCTGCCCTGACCTCCCCTGGCCCCCGGGACCGTCCGGCCCGCGGCGGAGTGGACGGCCCGGGCCCTCAGGAGGAACTCCCTTCGGGGGCCGGGAGGCGCAGGAAGCAGATGGCGTTGAAGTCAAACCGCCTGGCCGAAGGGCCCCGGTCGCTTAATCCTGGAGTTCTCCCTCCACCGCCCCCAACGCGGACCGGTTCGGGCGACCCGCGTCGTCGAAGGAGCCAAACGGCCCCACCAGTCGCGAAACCGGTGCGATCCTGGGCGGCCGCAGCGTATTGATGATCCCCGACGTCCTTGCGGACGCCGGCGGCGTCACCGTCTCTTGCTTCGAGTGGGGCGTGGGACCTGCACATCCACCTCCGCCCTCAACTGCCGCTCAGCTTCGAGCCAATCGTCGAGCGCATGCCCCGGTGTTGCGCTTCGCCCGAGATAGAGCTCGTAGGCCCGCTTCGCGATCTCGTCGCGCGTGGGCCAAGTATGCTGCGAGCGCTCCTTGCCTTCCACCCGACCGTGATGCCCTTCCACCATGCTGGTCCCTCCTTGACTTCCGTGGCTGAATGCCCGCGCGCCCTTCACCACGGAGGCTCTCCTTTCTCGACGCGCCCCCTCGACGACCGTGCCCGGGACCTTGTCGATCTGGTACCGAGAGGCCTGCTCCGTGTCGCGCTGGAAGTTCATGACCGCCTGCTCCCTCGCCTCCTAGCCCGAGGCCGGCTCCACGTCAACCTTCACGTCAATACCACGGACACAAGCGACATTATTCAATTAACCCAGCCTTTGACCATCGTCCATGACCTTACCCTTTCCCAGGGCATCTTGAGTCTCAATAACCAAAGCCTTACGATGACCGGCGCCACCTTTTCCAACAATGCTGTCCTAAGACTCCAAGGCAACGAAACGGTCGCCAATCTTGTCCAGGACATCGATTCAGGAACCTGGGAGTACGTCGGAAGGAATCTCTCCGAGATTCTTGCTCTCAAAGAATTCGGAGGAACGGACTACTTTAACCTGATCATCAATGACCAAAACACCAATAGAGCGACTTTTTCCTCCGAAGCCTCTAAGTCTATTGCGGGGGCTTTCACCATTCAGGGAGGAACCTATGATGCCAACGCCAACACGACTACTGTCACAGGGCTGACTACTGTAAGCGGCGGAATTTATCAAGCTTCAACCAACACCCAGACCCTGAACGGAGGACTGACCATGAACGGAGGAACCTTCACCGGAAGCACAGGAGCAGTAGACGTCAACTCCGACGTCTCCTTGTCCTCCGGAACTCTCACCGCCCCCACCGGCCCCTTCACCGTCTCAGGAAACTGGACCAAAACCGGAGGAGTCTTCGATCATTCAAACGCCACCGTCACCTTCGATGGAATAGGCGCCCAACTCCTTAATTCCGGAGCCTCCAGCTTCTTCAACGTCCTCCATAACAACACAAGCACGTTAAGACTTTCCTCCAACAACTTGACAGCCCTTGGAACCTTGACCAATACCTCAGGAATCTACGACGCCAACGATCTTTTCACCACCGTCACAGGATTAACGACCGTCAGCGGTGGGGAGTACCAAGCAAAGACTGCCCTTCAAACCTTAAATGGAGGTTTAACCATTAGCGGAGGAACCTTCACCGGTTCCACAGGAGCCGTAGATGTGAATTCCGATGTCGCTCTATCTTCAGGCACTCTCACCGCTCCCACCGGCTCCTTCACCGTC
>JACPAU010000171.1 GCA_016180705.1 Candidatus Methylomirabilota bacterium | reverse complement strand
GCGACCGCGCACGGCGTGTTCACCAGCATCAACCTCCTCGTGTTCCCCGGTGTGACCGACCGGGAGGAGGAGGTCGAGGCCCTCTTCGCGCTCATCCGCGGGACGGGGCTGCACATGGTCCAGATGCGGAATCTGAACATTGATCCCCGCCTGTACCTGGCCGCCGTCCCGCCGCCCCGCGGGAAGGTCCTGGGGATCCGCACCCTCCTCCGCCTCCTGCGCAAGGAGTGCCCCCATGTCGAGATCGGCTACTTCAACCGCCCGAAAGTCCTCTTCGGCCAGCGCCTCTGCGAGCGGCTGGCGCTCTAGCGTCTGGGCCGCCGTCCTGCTCCTGCTCGTCGCGGTCGCGATAGCGGGGACCGCGGCTGCCCAGGAGCGCCTCACCTATCAGGACGGCAACGTGGAGGCCCTGGTCGAGCGGGTCGGCGCCGGGGTGGGCAAGGGGGTCATCCTGGATATCACCTTCACCAACAAGACGACCCGGCCTCTGAGCCGGGCCTCCGTCACGCTCCGCTTCTACGATGAGGGCAACCGCCTCGTCCGGGAGACGACGGTTCAAATGATCGCGCTGGATGCCGCCGTCGCGAAGACCAAGTACACCGCCGCGCCGGCGCCGCCCCGGCCCCCGGCCCCCCTGGGGAACCCTCCCGTGGTTCCCCCCATCGGCCCAGCGCCGATGGGCCCCCCCTCCGCTACGGGGGCCCTGGGCGGCATCCGGCGCCACCCGGACGCTGGGTCACACAATGTATCTCGTTTGTATTAGGCGCGGGCGAGGTCGTAGTCCTGGAGGTCCACGCGGACGAAGGAGGCGAGGAAGGGGTGGACGCGCTCCAGTTCGCGGAAGGTCTCCTGGGCGATACGGCGGTAGGCGGGGTGGCCCTGCTTGCCGGAGCGGAGCGCGATGAAGTGGTGCAGTTCGCGGAGGTTCCAGGTGAAGAGGACCCGGACGCGGATGGCGAGGGGCAGGACGTAGGCGGCCTCTTCCGGGAACTGAGGGGCGAGGGCCGCGTAGGCGTCGGCCGCGCGCGCCATCCCCTCGCGGAAGAGGGCGGCGAACCCGTGCCGCTCCGCCTCCTCCGGCATCTCGTAGCCGTGCTCGGGCGTGAGCCCCTGCCGCAATTGCGTCGCCATCCGGTGGCGGTGCAGGTCCCGGTCGTAGGGGAGGCGGGAGGCGGTGTAGAGGATGGCGGCCGCCAGGTGCGCCTCGGCGTCCTCGGGGGCCCGGACCAGCCGGACGCCGCTCGTGGGAGCAGGCTCGGCCTGCCCCGCCACCTCGGCGGCCAGGGCCGCCACCGCCTTCGGCGTCTCCTGCATGTAGGCGTTGGGCGCCGCGTACTTGATCAGGGTCGGGATGACGTGCAAGGCCTCCGCCTTCATCGCGGCGGCCAGTTCGCGGGCCTCGGGCAGCGGGTGCGAGAGCATCTTGGTGAGCAGGTGCTCCAGGGCCCGGCCGTTGACGGTCATCCCGATGTTGGTGAGCGTCGCGGTGGGGAGGAAGTAGCGGAGCAGGTCGCAGGCCTGCGCGCGGCACGCGGTCTCGTGTCCCTTCGGGCTCTGGCCGGGGCCAGGCGGCCGCTCGGCCATGATCTTCCGGGTCACCTCCGGGCTCAGGCGGCTGTAGGTCTCGAGGAGCCACTCGGCCGCCTCGCGGTACCGGGCGCCGAGGGGCGAGGCCATGATGGCCGCGGGCCGGTAGTAGCGCTCCTTGTCGAAGACGACGTAGCGGGTGGACTTCTCCGTGTAGGCGGCGAGCCGCATGTCCTCCACCACCTTGCTGGCCAGGATGGAGACGTCCTCGAGCGCCAGGTGGGCCACGGCGTGCTCCGCCACGGAGGCGTGCCCGTATCCGACCACCCACTTCTCGTGGAACTGCCGCGCCTTGTCCCTCGCGGCGGCGAGGCCCTCCTCGTCCGGCTCGAGGGCGCGCACCCGGCCCGCGAGGTCCAGGTCCCCTTCCTTGAGCAGTTTCAGGAGGTTCGCGCGGAGGGTCTCGCGGCTGCGGCTGTAGTAGGCGAAGAGGACGGCCACCACCTCCTCCGGCAGGTTCCGGAGGGCGAAGACGGGCCGGTCGAGGTTGGTGACGTAGGGGCGCAGGAGGGCCGCGTCGGCCTCAGGCGGGGCGGGCTGCATGGCGCTCCTGGCGGCGGGCGGGGGCGGCGCGTCCGGGGGATACGGGTGCCGGCTACTGGGCGGCGAAGGCCTCGTCGTCCGGCACCAGGTCGTAGACCATCACGATGAAGTCGTGGGGCTTGCCCTTCTGGTCCCGGACGTGGCGGGGGAGGGTGGCCACCCGGTAGAAGCCGAGGCGCGTGAAGGTCTGCATCGGCCCGACCTGCTCCGACATGAACTCGGCGTCCAGCAACTCCAGGCCGGAGTCCCGGGCCACCTCGATCAGTTCCTTGATGAGGCCGCTCGCCAGCCCCTTGTGGCGGAAGTCGGGGTGGGTGACGATCCGGACCTTCCCCACGTGGCTCGTCCAGCCGCGCTTCTGCTGGTGCAGCGTCGCGTCGGCCACGATCCGGCCGCGCACCTCGGCCACGAGCGGCAGGACCTGGCCGTAGTCCAGCCCCCGGACCCAGGACTCGATCACCGCCTCGTCGGTCACGTCATCCTTCAGGAAGAGACGCTCCTCCTGGGGAACCGCCCGGAAGAAGGCCAGGAGGGCCTCCTTGTCGTCCTTCGCCAGGGGGCGGATCACCGCCGTCGTCCCGTCCCGAAGCGCCATTTCCCGGGGATACCGCTCCTCCAGCAGGTGCTGCAACATGGCGTCCTCCCGCGGCCCGATCCGGGCCGCCGGCGCTGCGCCGCCGCCAGAGCCCAAGATCCCCGCCGGCCGACACCCTGCGCCTGTTGGTCATAGATACCACGGCCCCCGCACCGGGGCAACGAATTTCCCCCGGCTCCCTAGGCGCTCGGCAGCAGCGAGATGCGCAGGGCCTTCCGCTGCCCCGCCACCGCGAAGGCCTCGTTGATGGCGGAGAGGGGGAAGGTGTGGGAGATGATCTGGTCGAAGGGGTACTTGCCGCCGGCCCGCTCCAGGAACCCGAGCGCCCGCGGGATGACCCAGGGCTGGTAGACCACGAGCCCCACGATCGTCCGGGACCCCCGGACGACCTGCCCGGGATCCACGGTCCCGGGCTCCCCGACGTTGATGTTCCCGATCCAGAGAATGCGCCCGCCGACGCGGGCCATCTCGATCCCCTCGGCGAGGACCTGGGGGGAGCCGGTGACTTCGACGACCAGGTCCGCCCCGTGCCCGCCCGTCCGCTCCCGGACGGCCGCGACCCGCTCGCGCGCTTCCATCCCGGCCACATTGAGCGCCTCGTCCGCACCGAAGGCCTTCGCGAGGGCCAGCCGCTCCGGGACGAGGTCCACGACCAGGATCCGCCCCGCCCCCATCTCCCGGGCGACCGCCGAGGCGTAGAGGCCGAGCCCCCCCGCCCCCTGGATGACGACGGCGTCCCCCAGCGTGAGGCCGATCCGGTTGAGCCCGTACACCATCTGGGCCAACGCGCAGTTGACCGGGGAGACGACCCGGTCCGGGAGCGCGTCCGGGATCCGGTACACCCACTGGCCGCGCCGCAGGTAGTAGTACTCGCCGTAGGCGCCGTGGAAGTGGGGCGGCTCCTCGCACGAGGTTCCCAGCCAGTAGCGGTAGCGGTTCGGACAGCCCGGGACGCCGTGCCAGCAGGCCGGGCAGGCGCCGCAGGGGAGGTAGTAGGCGTAGCAGACCCGGTCCCCCTCCTTCAGCGGCTGCCCGAGCGTGTCTGTCTTCATCGCGCGCCCCAGCCGCTCGATCACCCCCACCATCTCGTGCCCGAGGATCCGGGGCGGGCCGTCCTTCAGGCCGGGACCGCCGCCGCGCACGAAGTGCAAATCGGAGCCGCAGATGTTCGCCATCGTGATGCGGATGAGCATCGCGTCCGGCCCCACGTCGGGCACGGGGTACTCCCGGAACTCGAAGGGCTTCCCCACGGCGGTGAAGACGGCGGCCTTCCCGGTCACGGGTCACCTCCTGGCGTGGCGGGGGTGCAGCGATTATCCACGAGGGGGCGGTCCCTGTCAAAGTTCTCGCTCCTGGCCTTGCGCATTCCCGCGGCTTCTGCTAAAGGAATAGACATCCCCCGTTTTATGCCATGCCGCTCGTCCCGTCCCTGCCTGGAGGGTGGGTCGGCGCGGGCGGGCGCGGGATGGGTCGGACCGCGCGATCGTGCGGGCCGAGGAGGGCGTATGTTCGGTCTCGGGATGCCCGAGTTGCTGGTGGTGCTCGTGATCGCGCTCGTGGTCTTCGGGGCGGCCAAGCTGCCCGAGATCGGGAGTTCCCTCGGGAAGGCGATCCGGGGCTTCAAGGGCGCGGTGGAGGCCAAGGACGAGATCGCCCGCGGGGAGGCCGCGAAGGGCGAGGGGCCGTTCTGCCCCGACTGCGGCAAGTCCCACGCCGCGGAGGCCGTCTTCTGCCCCCACTGCGGGAAGGGGCTGGGCTCCTCGGAGAAGGGCGCCGGCGCGTGACCGAGAAGAAGTGCGCCTTCTGCGGGAGCACGCGGAACGTCGTCTACGAGGATCCGGCCCAGGGGCCGGTCTGCCAGACCTGCTGGTTCGTGGCGGGGGACGAGGACGAGAAGGAGGAGAAGCCGGCCAAGGGAAGGCCGGGAGAGGCTCCGGAGGAGCCCGACCGGGGGTCCGGCCGCTAGGTGGCGGCCGTGCCCCGGGACGAGTCCGGCATGGCGGGGATGGGAGAGTGGGAGAGGTGGAGAGTGAAAAAGGAGACGAGCGTGGAGCGACTGGAGACTCTCGCGGGGGCGCCCCTTGCACTCATCGAGCGGTTTCACCAGGAGGTGCGGTCCATGGCCGATGATTTCGGCATTCCGGCCCAGGACCTCCTCGACCGGATCGCGCACCTGCAGGCCCAGCTCTACCGAGAGGGGGAGGAGGCCTTCGCGGGGTTCCTGAAGGAAGCGGAGGTGACCGAGCAGCAGCTGGAGGAGCGCCTGCAGCACCTGCGCACATTGAAAGAGCGGGCTACCCTCCTGCGGGGTCTCCTCGCGTCCATGTTCCGGCCGGGCCACCCCGGCTAGTGAGCAGGAGGACGTTGTGCCGTCCGACGCGACCCGGAAGCTCCTGAAGGTCTTCGGGATCGCGGTCACCGATTTCGAGGACCAGGCCGAGGCGCTGCTCGAGCGGGCCGAGGCGCTGAAGGCCCGCGGTGC
>JACPAU010000170.1 GCA_016180705.1 Candidatus Methylomirabilota bacterium | reverse complement strand
TAACGCCTCCTCGTAGCGGTTGAAGGGGGGGATCACGTAAACGCCGGCCGCGGTCTCACGGACGACGGCGTACACGTCCCGGGCGATCCGGAGGCCCTCGGCCCGGGCCTCCGGCCCGGCCTGCTTCATGAGGTCCTGGATCCGGTCCGGGACCACGATGCCCGGCACCTCGTTGTGGAGGCGCAGGGCCTGTTTGTAGGAGGCGAGCGGCCAGACCCCCACGAGGATGGGGATGGGCGGCTTGCCCAGGAGCCGGAGGAAGTCGGTCCAGAGCTCGGGAGCGAAGAGCGGCTGGGTCATCGCGTAGTCGGCCCCGGCCGCCACCTTCTGCTCGAAGCGCCGCAGTTCTGTCTCCAGGTCCTGGGCCGTCGGGTTGAGCGCGACCCCCACGGTGAAGGCGGTCGGGGGCCCGATGACCTTCCCGGCGTGGTCCAGCCCCCGGTTCAGCCGTTGGATGAGTCGGACGAGGCCGATGGAGTCGATCTCGAAGACGCCCCGCGCCTGGGGATAGTCCCCGATGGCCGGCGGGTCCCCCGTGATGGAAAGGATGTTCCGGATCCCCCCCACCGCCCAGGCGCCCATCAGGGCGGACTGGAGCCCCATGACCGACATATCCCGGGTCGTCAGGTGCGGGACCGTCTCGATTCCGACCCGCCGCTCGATGGCCGTGGCCATCATGAGGGAGTCGAGCTGGATCCGCGCCAGCGTCCCGGAGTTGATGTCCACCGCGTCCACGCAGCCGGCGTCCTTCAAGCCCTTCGCCGCCTCCAGGACCCGGTCCAGGACGATCCCCTTGGGCGGGTCCAGCTCGACGAGGCGGACGAAGGTCTTCGCCTTGAGCTTCCGGCCGAAGGGGGAGAGTTCCGGGGACGGGGCGTGGACCTCCTCGACTGCCTCCGGCGCCTCTGCCACGCTGACCGCCCGCGTCGGGCTCAGGTACCGGACGGCCTCCGCCATGGCCCGGATGTGGGCGGGGGCGGTCCCGCAGCAGCCCCCCACGATGCGGGCGCCAAGGCGCCCCGCCTCCTGGGCGAAGTTGGCGAAGTACTCGGGAGAAGAGGCGGGGTAGACGATCCGGCCTGCGACCCGGGAGGGGAACCCCGCGTTGGGCTGCGCCGAAAGGGGGTACCCCTCGGCGGCCGCCGCCATCTCCCGGAGGATGCCCAACGTATCCCCGGGCCCCACGCTGCAGTTGAGGCCGAACGCGGCGAGCCCGAGGGGGCGCAGCGCCTCCACGGCGGCCCGCGGGGTGATCCCCGTCGGCGTCTTGGCCTCTTCCGTGAAGGTGAGCTGGGCCACGACCGGCAGGCGGGTCGCCCCCCGGAGGGCGCCGAGGCAGCAGAGCAATTCGGCCAGGGAGGGGAAGGTCTCCACGATGAAGCAGTCCACCCCGCGGTCTTCGAGGGCCCGGGCCTGCTCCTGGTAGGCCTCGGTGAGCGCGGCGCGGGTGGGCTCCTCGAGGGTCTCGCTGAGCGTTCCGACCGGCCCGATCGAGCCGGCGATGAAGACCTCCCGCCCCGCGATCTCCCGCGCCTCCCGGGCGATCTTCACGGCCCGGTGGTTGATCTCTACGGTCCGGTCCGCGAGCCCGTAGGTCGCCAGCTTCAGCCGGTTGGCCCCGAAGGTGTTGGTCTCGATGATCTGGGCGCCGGCCGCGACGTACTCCAGGTGGATCTTCAGCACGCTCTCGGGGCTCGGGGTGGGCGAGGTTCACCTCATCGGTGCACCTCAGGTGCCCGAGGATCTGGTAGAGCATGGAGCCCATCGCCCCGTCGCAGACCAGGATGGAGTCGCGGAGGGCTTCCAGGATGCCCGACATGCCGGCTCCTTCCGCCGCCTCGTGTTGGCGGCGTATGTGCGACGCTAGCCGAGCGGCCGGCCTCTGTCAACGGTCAAGGCCTGCCTGCCGCCGGAACCCGCTTGACTTCCTCCCATGGCTCGGGCTAGATAGAAGGCAACATCAGGCGATGGAGTTCGCCTAAACCGCCGCACCTGCGGTTGATAACTCCTACTGAAGGGTCACCTTTGGTAGGAGTTTTTGTTTCCCCTAATGACGGACCAGAAGCCTCCGCGCGAGATTCCACCCCGCTTCATGCGCTACTTCGACCTCCGGGATGCCTTTGGCAAGCCCGGCTGCCCGGTCTGCCGTCTCCTGGAGGAGGGAAGCCGTCGGTACCTGGACCAGCTCCTCTATGAGCAGGTCAACGATCCCGGTACCCGCGATGTCCTGCGGGCGACCCGAGGCTTCTGCAACTGGCACGCCTGGATGCTCCGGGAGATTCTCCACAGCGCCTCCGGGGTGAGCATCCTCTACAGCGATTTCTTGGGGGAGACGATTCGGTCCTTGAAGCGTCTGCCGGAGCGGCCGCCGGCCGTTTCCCCCCTCCGCCGCTTCTGGGCCCGGCTGCGGGGCCTCGGGGGCCCGGCGCCCTGTCCTGTCCGGGAGCCCAGGCCCCCGTGCCCGGCCTGCCACGGATGGCCCTCGGAGACCTACGACCTCCAGACCCTGGTCGCGTTCCTCGATGATTCCGAGTTCAGCGCGGCCTACGAGCGGTCGGACGGCCTCTGCCTCCCCCACCTGGAGCGGGCCCTGAGCCTGGCGTCGCCCGTGGCGGCGGGCCGCCTCCTCGAGATGACGCTCCCGCGCCTGGAGCATCTGCGGTGGGAGCTGGAGGAGTTCGGGAGGAAGCGGGACTATCGCTACGCGGAGGAGGAGCGGGGGGAGGAGGGGACCGCCTGGCTCCGGGCCGTGGAGTTCTTTGTGGGGAAGCCCCAGGTCTTTGGAAACCAGCGAGCGCACATCCCTTCCCCCGCGGTAAATGCGCCCCTTCCTGCCCCCGCCGTGCGTCCGGTGCCGGCCGATGAGCTGGAGCGCCTTAAATTCGAGCTGGCGCGCGCCCTGCAGCGGGTCCAGGAGATCACCCAGGCCTGGACCGCGGAGTCCAGCCGGGCCGCGGCCCTCCACTATCAGGTGACCCAGCTCCAGGAAGAGAAGCGCCGGCTGGAGTTCACCGTGGCGGGGCTGCGCGGGGGCGACCAAACCTGGAACAGCCTCGCCGACTACCTCCGAGACCGCGTGCAGGCCCTGGAGCGCCGGATCGCGGAACTGGAGGGGACAGCGGACGCCCAGCCCGAGGCGGCGGACGGCGGCTGAGGGCGCAGGGCGTGAGGGTAATCGTGGAGCCGGGACCGGACGTCGGCGCGGCGGAGGGCTTGTCCCTCCCGGCGGCGCACCTCCAGGCGCTTTCGACTCCCCGCGGGGGGCGTGTCCTCGGGGCAACCTTGGTCCGGCGGGGAGAGCGGGGCCACCTCGTCCTGACGTTGGCGCTACCCTGGTGGCGGCGGCTTGTCCGCTGGCGCCGGGGCGAGCCGCCTGCCCGCGCCGAGCAGCAGGTCTTCCGCTGCGGCGCGGAGGCCGAGACCTGGGGCCGCCTGCCCATTACCACCGCAACCTTCCATGACCGGCAGGAGGCTCTTGCGGAGCATGGCAGGGTGGTGGATGCCCTCATCGCAGGGGAGTATGAGCGTTCGCTGGTGCGGTCGTTCTTGACAACCCTGGGTCCCCTCCTCGAGGCGGCGGCAGCAGCCGTGGCCCGGGGGGATCTCGTAGCGGCGCTGGCCAGCTACGATGGGGTCCTCGCCCGCTGCCGCGCCTGGGATTCCGGGCGGGTCTTCTTCACTGCCTATCAGGACGTCTATCTGCTGCGCGCCGCGGTGCTGGAGCGCCTGGATCCCGAGCAGGCGTACGAGGCCTACCGGGCGTTCATCACGCTCTACGCCGGCCTGGATCGGCCTGAGGCAGCGACGATGGAGGCGGTGGCGGTGGCGCGCCGGGCCGTGGAGCGGCTCGCCCGCAGGTTTCGCGAGCCTCTGGAGGCCCCGAAATAAGTGGCCCTGGGGGCGTGAGCCTTCTCACGCCGCGGGTCACCTCATCCGCGAGGGCTTACGACGCCGGGCGGACCCGGCGGCGCTCGAAGAGGGCGTAGAGGACGGGGATGAAGACGAGGGTCAGGAGGGTGGAGACAGCAAGGCCCCCGATGACGGCGATGGCGAGCGGGGCGTTCGCCTCGGCGCCCTCCCCGAGGGCCAAGGCCATCGGGAGCAGGCCGAGGATGGTGGTCAGGCTCGTCATGAGGATGGGGCGCAGCCGGGCCCGCCCGGCCTGGAGGATGGCGGCCTGGAGTGGCACGCCCTCGCGCCGCCGCAGGTTCATGGTGTCCACCAGGAGGATGGCGTTGCTCACCACGATCCCCACCATCATGATGACGCCGATGAACGAGATGACGCTCAGGGTCGTCCCCGTGAGCAGCAGGGCCCAGATCACGCCGATGACCCCGAGTGGCACCGAGAACATGATGATGAAGGGGTGCAGGAGGGAGCGGTACTGGGAAGCGAGGACCATGTAGACGAGGGCGACGGCGAGCAGGAGGGCGAGGGCCAGGTTCCGAAACGCCTCGGCCTGCTCCACCCGGGCGCCCGCCAGCCGGACGATGAAGTCTTTGGGCTTCTCCAGGCGGGCCAGGCCGGCCTCGATCTCCGCGGCGATGCTCCCCAGGTCGCGGCCGGCCGTGTTGGCTACCACCCGGACCACGCGCTGCTGGTACTTCCGCTCGATCTGCGTGGGGGAGGTCTGCCGGAGCACCTGGGCCACGTTCGAGAGGGGGATCTGGCGGCCGTCTGACGTGAGCGTGATCTGGCTCAGGTCCGTGATCTCCTGCCGGTCGGGCTCCTGGAGCCGGACCAGGACGTTGTGCTCTCGCCCCGTGACCGGATCCACGTACAGCGAGGCCTCGTAGCCCCCGATGGCCGTCTGGACGGTTGCCGCCACCTGGGAGGCGGTGAGGCCCAGGGCGGCCAGGCGCTGGTGGTCCACCGTCACCAGGAGCTCCGGCAGACCCTCCTCCCGGCTTACCTGGACGTCCGCCACGCCCCGGATCCCCCGCAGGAGCGACGCGACCTCCGCCGCCAGCCGGCTGCCCGTGGCCAGGTCGTAGCCCTGGATCTCCACCACGATCGGCTCCTCGGCCCCGAAGGTGATGAGGCGGGAGACGAGGCCGCCCGTGACCATGGTGACGCTCCCGCCGGGGACGCGCGGCAGCCGGGGCCGGAGGGCCTCCATGATCTCGTCGGCCGAGCGGTGCCGCTCGGCCAGCGGGACGAGCCGGATCCGCATGAAACCGGTGTGGGGGCCGGCGGCGCGGCCGCTGAAGATGGCGCTCCGCCCGCGGCCCGAGCCGACCCGGGCGAACATCGAGCGGAGTTCGGGCACTTCCTCCAGGGCCAGGGCCTCGATGGCTGTGACCACCTTGGCCGTCTCCTCGAGGCGGGTCCCCGCGGGGAGGCGCACCGTGATCCCGAACTCCCCCTCGTCCGAGGGTGGGAAGAACTCGGTGCCAATGAGCGGGATCATGGCCAGACTGAGGGCGAGGGCGGCGGCTGTCCCGCCCAGGACCTTCCAGCGGCGGGCCAGCGCCCAGGCGAGCAGGCCCTGGTAGCCGGCATCCAGCCGGGTGAAGGCGGTCTCGCTGCGGGCGAAGAGGTTGCGCAGCCACCCGGGACCCTCGGCCGTCCGTTGGGGCCGGAGGAACTTGGCCGTGAGGATCGGGACGAGGGTGAGCGACTCGAAGAGGGAGGCGAGGAGGGCCAACCCCACCGTGAGGGCCAGTTGCCAGAAGAGGACCGCCGCCACCCGCTCCGAGGCGGTCCGGGGGTCCTCGCCCGCCTCGAGCCGCCGGGAGATGTTCTCCAGGACCACGATCGAGTCGTCCACGAGGCGGCCCACGCCGAGGGCGAGCCCCCCGAGCGTCATGATGTTCAGGGTCATCCGATTGAAGTACATCAGGACGAAGGTGGTCGTGATGGAGATGGGGATCGAGAGGGCGATGATCGCCGTGCTCCGGAGGTTCCGGAGGAAGACCAGGATGATGCCGATGGCGAGGAAGCTCCCGAGGATCGCTTCCATCTGGAGGGTCCGGATGGCCCGCCGGATGAACGTGGACTGGTCGCTCACCACCTCGAGGGTAATCCCCGGCGGCAAGTCCTGGCGGATCCGGGGGAGTTCGCGCAGGATCGCGTCCACCACGGCCACCGTGTTGCTCCCCGGCTGCTTCTGCACGCCGAGGATCAGGCCGGTCCCGGCGTTCACGGTCACCGCGGTCTGCGTCTCCTCGAACCCGTCCCGGACGCGGCCGATGTCCCGGATCCGGACCGGGACGCCGCCCCGGTGACCGATGACCAGCTCCTGCAGGTGCTGGACCTCGAGCGGCCGGCCGATCGTCCGGACCGAGTAGTCGCGCGTGCCGGCCTTCAGGTTCCCGCCGGGGGCGTCGAGGTTTCCCGTCCGGACCGCGTGCAGGACCTGGTCGAGGGCGAGACCCGCCCCCTTCAGGCGGGCCCGGTCCACCTCGACCTGAATCTCCCGCACCTGTCCGCCGAACACGTTCGCGGCGGCGACCCCGGGGAGGGTCTCGAGGCGCGGCGCGACGAAGTCCTCGGCCAGTTCCCGGAGCTTCCAGGGGTCCAGGCTGCCGGCGATGGCGAGCGTGATGACCGAGACCTGCGAGGGGTCGAACTTGACGATGACAGGCTGCTTCGTCTCGGCCGGGAGGCGGTCCAGGATCTGGTTCACGTTCTGCTGGATGTCGATGGCGGCCGCGTCCAGGTTGGTGCCCCAGGTGAACTCGATCACCACCACCGAGATCCCCTCCCGGGAATAGGAAGAGACGAACCGGACGTTGGTGATCCGGCTCACCACTTTCTCGATGGGGCGCGTCACGGTGGTCTCGATGTCGGCGGGACTGGCCCCCGTGTACTCGATGACGACGGTGGCGACGGGGTAACTGACCTCCGGGAAGAGGTCGATGGCCAGGTGGGTGAAGGCCAGGACCCCCAGGCCCACGAAGGCCAGCGTGACCATCACGCGGGCGATGGGGTTCTCCAGGGAGCCCCGGATCAGGTTCACGGGTTCGCGCTCCCCTCGAGGAGGCGGACGGCCGCGCCGTCGCGGAGGCCCTGCTGCCCGGCCACCACGACGGTTTCGCCGCCCGCCAGCCCCTGGCGGATCTCGATAAGGGTCCCCTGGAGGTACCCGGTCTCGACCGGGCGCCGGTGGGCCGTCCCGTCCTTGACCACGAAGACCGCCGCCCCGCCGACCTCCTCCAGCACCGCCTCGCTGGGGATCACGACGCCCTCGCGCGTGAGGAGCGTGACCTCGGCCCGCGCGAACATGCCGGGGAGGAGGAGCCCCTCCGGATTATCGGCGTGGACCTCCGCCGCCAGCGTCCGGCTCTGCGGGTCCAGGGCGGAGTTGATCCGGGCCACGCGGCCGGGGAAGGTCCGCTCGGGGAATGCGTCCACCCGAATCAGGGCCGGGGAGTGCGGGGTGAGAAGGGGGGCGTCCCGTTCCGGGACGGCCAGGAGCACCTTGACCGTGCCGAGGGAAACGAGCGTGGCGACCGGCGTGCTCGGGCCGACGGTGGCGCCGGGGTCCACCAGGCGCCGGGTGATGTGGCCGGCGAAGGGAGCGCGGATGGTGCTGTAGGTGAGGTAGGTGCGTTGCTGGGCGGCCAGGGCCTCGGCCTCCCGGAGCTCGGCCTCGGCCGCCGCCCGGACCTCGGGGCGCGGTCCCTGGCGGAGGAGGGCGAGGGCCTGCTCGGCCGCCGCCTGCTGCGCCTCGGTCAGCGTGACGGCGAGCTCCGCCTCGTCCAGGTCCCGCTGGGAGACGGCGCCGGTCGCGAAGAGGTCCCGGATCCGGTCCCGGTTGAGGCGGGCGTTGCCGCGCCGGGAGGCCGCCTGGCGCAGCATCTCCTCCGCCTGCCGGATCTCCTCCGGACGGGACCCGGCCCGCAGTTCGGCCACGCGGGCGGCAGCCCGGGCGACCTTCGCCTCGGCCTCCGCCACGCGCTGCAGGAGCTCGGTCTGCTCGAGCTGGACGATCACCTGTCCGGCGGCCACCGCCTGGCCGATCTGGACTTCCACGGCCGCCACGGTGCCGGAGATCTTCGGCGCGAGGTCCACCTGGAGGAGGGGGAGGATGTCCCCGGTCGTGCGCAGGACGTGCCGGACCGGCCCGCGGCGGGCCTCCGCCACCCGGACCGTGACCTCGCGGGCGACGCGCCGGGTCTCCTCCCGGCCTCGGACGCGGCCAGCCCTCCGAGGAGGAGGAGCAGACCGATGAGGCCGCCGATCACTGCGCGCCGCGACATGGAAATCCCCCGCGGAACAGAGCCGCAACACGCGGATTCTCGCCGAGTTCGCCCCGGGGGTCAAGGGAGGGGCCTCCCGGATGGGGAGAGGCTCGCGCGTCCGGGAAACCGCCTTGACAGGATGCGGTCGGCCTCGCTATGGTGGCCCCACAGCCAATCATGTCCTGCCCGCCAGGACTCCCCCCGTGGTTCCTCTAAGACTGTTCCGGAGTCTGCGGGGCTCCCCCGCGGGCTCGGAGCCCCGCCGGTCATGATCCACGCGGGGCTGCTCCGGGGCGCCGCTTGAGTCGCCTATGACCCTCTACGACATCTCAGTCCCCATCCGGGAGGGGATGCCCGTCTGGCCCGGGGACCCGGAGGTCCGGATCCGGAGGGCCCTGGCCCTCGCCCGCGGGGATCCGGCCAACGTTTCGGCCCTCAGCCTCGGTGCCCACACCGGGACGCACCTCGACGCGCCCTACCACTTCCTGGAGGATGGGGTACCTATCGACCAGATCCCCCTCGACCTGTGCGTCGGCGAGGCCCGGGTGGTCGAGGTGCCGGCTCCGGTCGCCATCGGCCCGGCAGCCCTGGAGGGGCTGCCGGTCGGCGGCTGCGTCCGGCTGCTCCTCAAGACGCGGAACTCCAGCCTGTGGCGACGGGAGGGGTTCCAGGAGGATTTCGTCTTCCTGACGGCGGAGGGGGCAGCCTCCCTGGTCGCCGCGGGGGTCCGCCTCCTGGGGATTGACTACCTGTCCGTCGAGGGGTACCGGGCGGTAGGGGCGCCGGCCCACCTCACCCTCCTCCGGGCGGGGATGTTCCTCCTGGAGGGGATCGACCTCGGCGCGGTGCCCCCGGGGGACTACGAGCTCCTATGCCTCCCCTTGAGGGTCACCGGCGCCGAGGGCGCCCCGGCCCGGGCCCTCCTGCGGACCCTGCGATGAGGCGGCGCCGGCCCCGCCGGAGCCTGTGCGGCCCATGATCGCCTTCGGGCCCGACCGCTGCCACGACCTGGCTTTCGCCACCGCGCACGAGTGGCTGGAGACGGACGGCCTCGGCGGCTACGCCAGTGGGACGATCAGCGGAGCGCACACCCGCCGCTACCACGGGCATCTGGTTGCGGTCCTCTCGCCCCCGGTGCGGCGCCACCTGTTCCTCAGCAGGATCGAGGAGTACCTCCACCTGCGCGGGGGGCCGGTGGACCTCTCCACCAATCTGTATCGGGGAGCGGTCCACCCCCGGGGGTTCGAGCGCCTCGTCCGCTTCGCCCTGGAGCCCTTCCCCACCTGGACGTACGCCGTCGGCTCCCTGCGTCTGCGCAAGCGCCTCTTCCTGCTGCATGGCTCGCCGACGGTGGTCCTCCTCTACGACCTGGCGGGGGCGGAGGGACCGGTTTCGCTTGAACTGCGCCCCCTGCTCGCCTTCCGGGACGTCCACTTCCTCACCCAGGAGAACCGGCTGCTGAACCGGGAGGTCCGGGTGGGGCCGGGGCGGATCGCCTTCGCGCTCTATGCGGGGCTGCCGGCACTCACCTGCTTCCACGACGCCGGGGACTTTGCGGCCGAGGGGCTCTGGTATCGCCAGTTCGAGTACCCCGCCGAGCTGGCGCGGGGGCTCCCGGGCTACGAGGACCTGTACAGCCCCGGGACGCTGACGGTCCTCCTGCGCCCCGGGGAGTCGCGGTCTCTGGTGGCCAGCCTCCTCCCGGAGCCTCCCCAGCACCGGCCGGAGGCCCTGGCGGCGGCGGAGGTCCAGCGGCGCACGGCGCTCATGGTCAGCGCCGCGCCGGACCCCTTGGAGCAGGCCCTCACGGTCGCCGCGGACCAGTTCCTGGTCCGCCGGGGGGAAGGCACGAGCGTCATCGCCGGGTACCCCTGGTTCGAGGACTGGGGCCGGGCCGCGATGGCTTCCCTGCCCGGCCTCGCGCTCTGCACCGGGCGCTTCGCCGAGGCGCGCGCGGTTCTGGCGACGTTCGCGGCGGCCGTGGACCAGGGGATGATCCCGAATCGGTTCCCGGAGGCCGGGGGGCCGCCGGAGTGGGGCGGCATCGATGGCAGCCTCTGGTTCGTCCACGCCTGCGAGCGGTACCTGGCGGCCACCGGGAACGTGGAGGCGGTCCGGGCAGACCTGTACCCGGCACTGGCGGAGGTGATGAGGCACCATGTCGCGGGGACCCGCTACGGGATCCGGGTGGATGCGGACGGCCTGCTCACCGGCGGCGAGCCCGGGCTCCAGCTCACGTGGATGGACGCGAAGGTGGGGGACTGGGTGGTCACGCCGCGGCAGGGGAAGGCGGTGGAGGTGAACGCCCTCTGGCATAACGCCTGCGTGGCGATGGCGGCGCTCTCCGAGGCGTGCGGGCTCCCGCGGGATGCCGCCCGCTACCGACAGGCCGCCGGGGTCGCCGCCTCAAGCTTCAACCGCCTCTTCTGGAACGAGGCGGCGGGGTGCTGCTACGACGTGGTGGACGGTGACGCGCGGGATGCCCGGATCCGCCCGAACCAGCTCCTGGCCGTCAGTCTCCCGGCTCCCGTCCTGGACGAGAAGCACTGGCCCTCGGTGCTCACCGTGGTGGAGCGGGACCTGCTCACGCCGGTGGGCCTGCGGACGCTGGCCCCGGGCGATCCCGAGTACCGGGGCCGCTACGAGGGAGACCCGCGGAGCCGGGATGCCGCCTACCACCAGGGGGCGGTCTGGCCCTGGCTCCTCGGGCCCTACGCCACGGCCGTCCTGCGGGTCCGCGGTCGGACCCGAGAGGTGGTGGCCGGCCTGCGCGCCCTCCTCGAGCCCTTCCGGGCCCATCTTGGCGAGGTCGGCTTGGGCAGCGTCTCCGAGATCTTCGACGGGGACCCGCCCCACCACCCGCGAGGCTGCATCGCGCAGGCGTGGAGTGTCGCCGAGCTGCTCCGGGTCCTCCGGGAAGATTTGGGCCTTCCCACCGCTCCGTGAGGAACGGCGGCCCGCCGCGCGGCAGCCCGCCGCGGCGCTCGGGGACTCGTTTGACAGGCCGCGGGGGGGCGTGCTACGGTGCGGCCGGCTTGGCGGCGGGAGCGCTCACGGGGAGCGGGCGATGACGGAGGGGGGCGAGCGCCGGGGGCGGCAGAAGACGTTCCCCCGCCGGATCGCGCTGAAGGACGGCCGGGTGGCGACCATCCGGCTGATGGTCAGGCGCGACAAGGACAAGCTCCTCCGGTTCTTCCGGGGCATTCCGGAGGAGGAGCGGATTTTCCTCCGGGACGACGTGACCCGGCCCGAAACCATCGAGGCCTGGGCGCGCGATCTGGACTACCGGACTGTCCTCCCCATCGTTGCCGAGATCGAGGGCCGGATCGTGGCGGACGCCACGCTGCACCGGCGCCCCTACGGGTGGATGCAGCACGTCGCCGAGGTCCGGATCGTGGTGGATCCGTCGATCCGGGGGAAGGGCCTGGGGCACGCGCTGTTGGCGGAGATCCTGGACATCGCCCGGACCTGGGGGATGGAGATCCTGGTCTCGGAATTGACGCCGGAACAGAAGGCCGCGATCCGCCTGGTCAAGAGCGTCGGCTTCAAGCGGGAGGCCTCGCTGCGCCGGCACGTGAAGGACCTCTCCGGCACCCCCCGCGACCTGCTCGTCCTCACCCGCCGCCTGGCGGACGAGTAGCGCCGCCCTGTAGCAGCCCCCCGCGACCTGCTCCTCCTCACCCGCCGCCTGGCGGACGAGTAGCTCCGCCCTGTAGCAGCCCGCGGAGGCGCGCCAGGGCCGCCTCCAGGCGGGCCGCGAGGGCCTCCGCTTCCTTTCCCGCCCCACTGACCGTGACCGCGAGCCGGACCCCACGCCCGAACGCGGCGGGCCGCGACTTCACGTAGAGGTCGGGGAACTCCTGCCGGACCACCTCGAGGAGGGGGGCGAGGACCGACTCGTCGGCGCAGTCGGTGCGCACCTCGCGCGCGAGCAGGACCGGCCAGCCCGCCGCCGCCGCGAGGGGCGAGGCGAGGTGGGCGTCGAAGCAGGCCTGCATCTCCGCCGGGACTCCTGGGAGTGCGACCACGGTCGTTGGGGGGTGGTGGCACCGGATGGCCGGGGCGGCCCCCACCGGATTCTCGAGGGCCTCGGCACCGACCGGGAGCCACGCCATTTTCTCCCGGGAGGAGGAGAGCGCGGCGTCGGCGACCGCGCCGGCCTTCTCCAGCGCGGCGTAACGGGCGGCGACGAAACGGCGCGCCGTCGCGTCCAGGGCCAGCGGAACGCCGAGGGCCTCGGCGAGCGCCGCCGCCGTGCGGTCGTCGGCCGTGGGGCCCAGCCCGCCCGTCGTCAGGAGGAAGGCGGGGGACCGGGCGAGGCCGGTCCGGATCTCGGCGGCGATGGCGGCGGGATCATCGTCCAGGATGGCCAGGCGGGTGACCCGCCCGCCGAGGCCCGTCACCCGGCGGAGGAGCCAGGGCCCGTTCCGGTCGGCCGTCCGGCCGGTCAGCAGCTCGCGCCCGATGCAGAGGATCTCGACCGCGGTCACGGGGCAGCACCTGCTCCGCCGGCTCCGTGCCGACGAGAGGAGAGGGGCCCGGGCCCTCGCCCTGCTCGGGGCGCGCGTGCTCGCGCGCCTGCTTGCCGAGCC
>JACPAU010000169.1 GCA_016180705.1 Candidatus Methylomirabilota bacterium | reverse complement strand
CGAACTCGAAGCGCTCGGCCAGCAGTTCCTGGAGCCGCTTCAGGATCTCGTCCGCCCGCTCCTTGCTGTTGTCCAGGAACCCGACCCGGAGCCCGTTCAAACTCCCCCGGCGGGGCGCCAGGGGATGGCTCTCCGCCTCCTCTTCCGGCGTCGGGTCGAGCACGATCACGCCGGCCGACATCTCGTCCCCGTACATGTCCGCTTCCCCCGTGCTGCCTCTCCCGGTGCCCCCGTGGCCGGCCCCGCCGGCGCCCCCTAGTCCGTTCAGGCGCCGTCCGGGCAGGCGTCCGTGGCGGCCGGGACGGCCGCGATGACCTTCGTCACCGCCCGGGTCCCGAGCCGCCCCCACCCCGGGAGGACCAGCGAGAATCGCCCCACGCTCCCCCCGGCCACGATGAGGAGGATGTCCTCGGGCCGGTTCACGACCGGGATCAGCGCGTTGTCATCGGTCCGGTCAATCCACTTGGGCCAGTACTTCTCCCAAGTGGCGTCCCCGTAGTACTCCCCTCCCTGCTTCAGGCGGCCGAGGGGCCGCCGGGCGGTCTCGAAGAGGAACTGCTGGACGTCCCGCCGGGTCCACCCCTCCTCCGCTAACGTCCGGGCGTGTTCCACGCCGATGACCACCAGGCACTCCCCCTGCTTGTACATGTTGTTGTTGCCCATCGTGGCCAGCGTGTCCGCCACCGTTGTGAGGATCCCGCGGCCGGTCCGGCTCACGTGGTCGCTCACGCTGTGGGGCGCCTCGGCCGCGAAGAGGGTGACTGCGCTCGCCTCCCGGGGCAGCCCCCGGCTCACGTGCAGCGGCTCCCAGGGGGAAGCCTCCTCGTTCTCGGCCACGCAGTAGGTGTACTTGCCCGGATGGCCGAAGGTGGCCTTGTCGGTGAGCCCCGGCAGCCCGCCCCCCAGGTTGATCATGCAGAGCCGGATCGCCCGGCCGATGGTGGCGTTCGCCCGCCAGCCCTGCCCGAAGCAGTTCGGGCCCGCGTTGATGTCCAGGGCCCGGCGGACCGGACCGTTCACGATGCACAGCGGCGCGGCCACGTGCGTGGTCGCCTGCACGCCGTTCAGGTTGAACTCGTCGTCCGCGATCGCCTCAATGGCCGCCACCACGACCGGGAGGTACTCGGGGCGGCAGCCGGCCATCACGGCGTTGATCGCGACCTTCTCGAGGGTCGCCGCCCCGTAGCGCGGGGCGAGGCGGCCCACCACCTCGGCCGGGTCGCGTCCGAGGACGGCCAGGGCCGCCGCGACGTGCTCCTCCATCGGCGGGACGATGGGGAGCCCGTCGGTCCAGCCCTCGGCGGCGAACCGCTCCAGGACGGCGAAGTGGTCGCGCAGGTGCAGGCGGCGGGCGTGCAGCGTGGCGGTCGTCATGGGGCGTATCGTACACGGACCGGCTCCGGCGCGCAACCGGTTCGCGCGGCCCCGGCTTTGGCCTTGACAACCCCGCGAGGCGCGTGGTTCGATAGGAGCCGTTCGGCCCAACGCGAAGGAGGACTGAGGATGAGTCTGAAGGGGAAGCGGGTCGCGGTCCTGGCCGAGAATTTGTACCAGGAGATGGAACTCTGGGTGCCCTACTACCGCCTCAAGGAGGCGGGGGCGGCGGTCAAGGTGATCGGGACCGGGACGGCCAAGACCTACACCAGCAAGCACGGCTACCCGGTCACGGTGGACGCGGCGGCCGACGAGGTGAAGGCCAAGGACTTCGACGCCGTCGTCATCCCCGGCGGGTACGCGCCGGACCTGATGCGGCGCTCCACGGCCATGGTGGGGCTGGTCCGGGAGGCCTACCAACAGGGGAAGGTGGTGGCCGCGATCTGCCACGCCGGCTGGATGCTCTGCTCGGCCGGCGTCCTGAAAGGCAAGACGGCGACCTGCTTCCACGCCATCAAGGACGACATGGTCCACGCGGGGGCCCGGTACGTGGACGAGGAGGTGGTGGTGGACGGGAACCTCATCACCTCCCGCAAGCCGGACGACCTGCCCGCCTTCTGCCGGGAGATCGTCCACAACGCCCACGTGGTGCAGGAGCTGCGGCAGCAGGGGGCCATCTTCGTGGAGGAACTCCACGAGGTCCCGGAGGGGGCCACCGTCATCTTCAGCGCCCACGGGGTCTCCCCGGAGGTGTTCGCGCAGGCGGAGGCGAAGCGGCTCCGGGTGATTGATGCGACCTGCCCCCTGGTGACGAAGGTCCACAACGAGGCCGTCCGGTACGCGCGGGAGGGGCGCACGATTTTCCTGATCGGGCACGACGGGCACGACGAGGTCATCGGAACCCGGGGGGAGGCGCCGGACCGGATCGTCCTCGTGGGCTCGGAGGCCGAGGCCGAGGCGGTCGAGGTCCCGGACCCGGAGCACGTGGCCGTCATCACCCAGACGACCCTCAGCGTGGACGACACGCGGGGGGTCCTGGAGGGCCTCAAGCGGCGCTTCCCCCGCCTCAAGATGCCGCACAAGGACGACATCTGCTACGCCACGCAGAACCGGCAGACGGCGGTCAAGGCGTTAGCCCGGGTGGCGGAACTCATCCTGGTCATCGGCTCCGACAACTCCTCCAACTCCACCCGGCTGCGCGAGGTCGCGGAGGCCTGCGGCCGGCCCGCCTACCTCATCGACGACGTCACCGAGATCCAGCCGACCTGGCTCCAGGGCCCGAAGGTGGTCGGGATCACCTCCGGGGCCTCCGCGCCCGAGCACCTGGTCCAGGCGCTCGTCGGGTTCTTCCGGGCGCACGGGGTCGAGACCGTGGAGGAGATCGAGGTCGTCGAGGAGGACGTGCGCTTCGCCCTCCCCTCCGAACTGATGGCCGTCCAGCCCCGGGCCACGGCCTAGGGCGCCGGGCGTCGGCCCCCCACCCCCGCGTGGCTCCCTTCGCGCGCTCCACCGCCCACCGCCTGACCCGGGCCAGCCGGTCGAACTTCGCCTACTCGTTCCTCGCCCTCCCGCGGGCAGAGCGGGAGGCGATGTACGCGCTCTATGCCTTCTGCCGGGTGAGCGATGATTTGGTGGACGCCGCCGCTTCCCCCGAGGCGGCGGCCGCCGCGCTGAAGGGGTGGCGGGAGGAACTGGACCGGACCTTCGCCGGCGCGCCGACGCACCCGGTCACCCGGGAGTTTTACCCCGTCATCCGCCGCTACGCCCTCCCCCGCCCCCTCTGCGAGGCCGTCGTGGAAGGGGTCGAGATGGACCTCAGCCGGGGCCGCTACGCCACGTTCGCGGACCTGGAGGCGTACTGCGCCCGGGTGGCGGTCGCGGTCGGCCTCCTCTGTCTGCGAATCTTCGGCGCCGCGGGAGCGGGGGCGGAGCGCTATGCCCACCGGCTCGGGATGGCCTTCCAACTGACCAACATCCTGCGCGACCTGCGGCCCGACGCCGCGCGGGGGCGCCTGTACCTCCCGCAGGAGGACCTGCGCACCTTCGGCGTGCCGGAGCGGGACCTGCTGGAGGGACAGGCGACGGGGCCGGTGCGGGACCTCCTTCGGTTCGAAGCGGCGCGGGCGCGCGCGTACTTCCGGGAGGCCGAGGCTGCCCTGCCGCCGGAGGCGCGCCGCGCCCTCACGGCGGCCGAGATCATGCGCGCCATCTACAGCCGCCTCCTCGCCAGGATCGAGACCGATCCGGCCCGCGTCTTCCGGGAGCGGGTCGCCCTGGGCGCGCCCGTGAAGCTCTTTCTCGCCCTCGGCACCGCGATGCGCTGCCGCGTCGGCTGAGGGCCGTCCTCTCCGGAGTCCACGCTATGGGAGCCGCCGCCGACCTGCGCAACCTCGCCATCATCGCCCACGTGGACCACGGGAAGACCACCCTGGTGGACGCCCTCCTCTGGCAGAGCGGCATCTTCCAGGCCCACGAGAAGGTGGCGGAGCGCGTCCTGGATTCCCTCTCCCTGGAGCGGGAGCGGGGCATCACCATCCTGGCCAAGAACACCGCCATCCGGTACGGGGGGGTGAAGATCAACATCGTGGACACCCCGGGCCACGCGGATTTCGGCGGCGAGGTGGAGCGGGCGCTCGCCCTCGTGGACGGGGTGCTGCTCCTGGTGGACGCCGCCGAGGGGCCGCTCCCC
>JACPAU010000168.1 GCA_016180705.1 Candidatus Methylomirabilota bacterium | reverse complement strand
CGGGAAGGACGTGGCGAAGGCCGCGAGCCTGCTCGGGGAGGCGCGGGGCCTGGCCAGCCGGGTCCCGATGGACGCGAAGGCGGCGGCCGACAAGGCGGTCAACATCGCCTTCCGGGAGAAGGCGGAGCTGAAGTCGAAGCTCGAAACCGAGTGGGACACCTTCGCCAAGACCAACTACGGCAAGGCGAGGGCCATCGCCGAGCAGGCAGCCGCGATGTTGTAGCGGCAACGGCCGGCCGGCGGCGGAGAGCCGGGGCGAGAGGGCGGACGGGGCGCGTCAGGGCGCCACGATGCGGGGGACGACGCAGACAGGCAAGAGGAGGATTGGGTTAGAAGGGGGCGGGCGCGGCTCCGATCAGGATGGTGAAGCTGTAGATCATCACCAGTCCCCCCATGAGCATGAAGATCCCGGCGATGGCGTTGTGCTTGAGCATGAAGCTGTCGAGCGTCACGATAGAGCGCGTCACCTTCTGGCTGAGTTGGCTCAGCGTCTCTGGTGAGACGATAAAGAGCGCCCCGGCCAGAGAGCTCGCGAGGCCAGCCAAACCCAGGAACAGCGTCAAACCGGTAATCAGTTCCATTGCCCCCTCCCCAATAAGGTGAGCCCTCAAGCGCTGCGGAAGTGCCTACTCGGGCTTTGCAAGCCTGGTGCCAACTGTGTTTACGGGCATTTCCGAGCGTGAGACCCCTGCTCCGGTCAGGTCAGTCCTTGCCGGTCGGGGCAAAAAGAAACGCCTGCTTGAGGTTTCCTGGGCATTCTTCCCTTCCCAAGGCCACCCCAGGCGGCCGAAAGCCCTTGGCAATCCCTGGGTGAGTTACTAGACTAAAGCCTCTTAAAATCTGGTTGGGGCCTGAGCGGGCCGTTGAGGGGTCTGGAGCCGGGGGGGCCGGGCGTGCGGGCGAGGGGCGGGTTGGCTGGAGCCGGGCTGCTGGGCAGGGTCCGGGCCATCCGGGTGCTCCTGGATCCAGTCCAGATGGCCCTCCTACTGGTCCTCCTCACCATCCTCGTCGTCTTCATCCTGTACCCTCTCCTCCAGGTCCTGGCCGTCGCCTTCACCGCCGACGGCCGCGTGAGCCTCATTCACCTCCGGAACTTCTTCGCCCGCCCCCTCTTCCGGGAGGCTCTTGCAGCCAGTCTCCTGTCCGGCGTGCTGGCCGTCGTCTTCGGAAGCCTCGTCGGGCTCCCGCTCGCCTACTTCAGCGTGCGGTTCCAGTTCCGGGGCCGGCTCCTGCTCCAGACCCTGGGCATTCTGCCCCTCGTGATTCCGCCCTTCGTGGGGGCGGTTGCGTTCCAGCAGGTCCTGGGCCGGAGCGGCATGGTGAACCTCCTGCTCCAGGAGCACTTCGGGGTGACGATCCCCTTCATGGAGGGCCTGGCCGGGGTCGTCCTCGTCCAGACGCTGCACTACTTCCCGTTCATCATGCTGAACACGGCCGCCGCCCTGGCCAACCTCGACCCCTCGCTGGAGGAGATGGCCCAGAACATGGGGTGCCACGGCTTCCGCCTCTTCCGGCGGGTCACCCTGCCCCTCGTCCTCCCGGGGTACGTGGCCGGCGCCCTGCTCGTCTTCATCCGGGTGGTGGATGACCTGGGGACTCCTCTCATGCTCAACTACACCAAGCTCCTGGCCCCGCAGGCCTACCTCCGGATCACCACGGTCGGGCTGAACGACGTGGACGGCTACGTCATCTGCGTCATCATGGTCGTGCTCTCGCTCCTGGCGCTGTGGGGGGCGCGGCGGTACCTGAGCCTCGGGGAGTACGCCACGGTCCAGCGGGGGACGACGGGGGCGAGCCTGGCCCGGCCGGTCCGGGGGTGGCGGCTCCTCCTCGTCTGGGTCGTGAGCGGCAGCCTCCTGGCCCTGGCGCTCCTCCCGCACCTCGGGATCGCCGTGCTCTCCTTCGCCCGGATCTGGTCCTTCTCCGTCCTCCCGGTCCAGTGGACCGCCGGGAACTACGGGGAGATCCTCTTTCGGACCCCGCACTTCGTGAAGAACACGCTGCTGTACAGCCTGCTGGCGGCCGGCATTGACGTGCTCCTCGGCGCGGCCATCGCCTTCCTCCTGGTCCGGGGGAAGGTGGTCGGGCGGAGCGTGCTCGACGCCATCGCCACGATGCCGCTCGCCATCCCGGGGGTCGTGCTCGCCGTGGGCTACCTGCGGGTCTTCCACGGCTGGGATTTCCCCGGCCTGGGGCAGCCGCTGACCGCCTCCTGGCTCATCCTGGTGGTGGCCTACAGCATGCGCCGGCTCCCCTACACGGTCCGGGCATGCGATGCCGCCATGCGCCAGATCCACGCATCGCTGGAGGAGGCGGCAATGAACCTGGGGAGCAACCGGCGCCGCACCTTCTTCAAGGTGACCTTCCCCCTGATGCTGGGCGGCCTCGTGGCCGGCGGCCTCATCGCCTTCATCACGTCGTCGGTGGAACTGTCCTCCACCATCATGCTGGTCCCCCGGATGGAGATGGGGCCGCTCGCCTACGGGATCTACATCTACATGCAGAGCGCGGTGGGCCGCGGGCCGGGAGCGGCGCTGGGCGTCGTCGCCATCCTGCTCGTGCTGGCGGGGACGGTCGCCCTCAACCGGATCTTCAGCCGCGGGACCGGCACGGCCTTCAAGCTCTAGGGGCGGGGATGGGGAGCCAACCCTTCGCGGCCAAGGCTGCCGAGGTCCGGATCGAGGGCGTGAGCAAGCGGTTCGGGGAGACCTGGGCCGTCCGGGAGGTGACGCTCCGCATCGGGCGGGGGGAGTTCTTCACCTTCCTGGGGCCGAGCGGGTGCGGGAAGACGACGCTTCTCAGGATCGTGGCCGGCTTCGCCGTCCCGGATGCCGGGGAGGTCTGCTTCGACGAGGAGCGCGTGACCGACCTGCCCCCCTGGCGGCGCAACGCCGGGATGGTCTTCCAGTCCTACGCTCTCTGGCCCCACCTGAGCGTCCAGGAGAACGTCGCCTTCGGCCTGCGGGAGCGGCGGCTGCCGGCGGCGGAGATCCGGGAGCGGGTGGTGGCGGCGCTCGCCCTGGTCGGGCTCGCGGGGATGGAGCGGCGGCGGCCCTCTCAGCTCTCGGGGGGCCAGCAGCAGCGGGTAGCGCTCGCCCGCACCCTCGTGGTGGAGCCGCGGGTGCTGCTGCTGGACGAGCCCCTGAGCAATCTCGACGCCAAGCTCCGGGAGCAGATGGGGCACGAACTCACCCGGATCCAGCGGGAGCTGGGGATCACCACCATCTACGTGACCCACGACCAGGAGGAGGCACTAGGCCTCTCTGGCCGGATCGCGGTCATGGACGGGGGGCGGATCGTCCAGGAGGGGACCCCGCAGGAGGTCTACCACCGGCCGGCGCGCCGCTTCGTGGCAGAGTTCGTGGGCGTCTCCAACGTATTCCCCGGGACTGTCCGGGAGGCGAGCCCGGGACGCCTCGTGGCGGAGGTGCCGGGGATCGGGCTGCTCGAGGCATCCCCGGACCACGCGGCCCTCCCCCAGCCCGGCGCACCGGTCCTGCTCAGCGTCCGGCCGGAGGCCATGACCCTCTGGGGTCCCGAGGAGAAGCCGGCCGGCAAGAACGCGGCGAGGGGGATGGTCCGGGCCAGCACATTCCAGGGAGCCTCCGTCGAGTACGAGGTCCTCCTCGAGGGCGGGCGGCCGGTCCGGGTGAGCACGGCCACCCCGAAGGGGCAGCGCCCGTTTCCCCCCGGGGCGACGGTGACGGTCTGCTTCGACCCGGCCGACGTCATCCTGATCCCTCCGGAGGCGCGGTGAGCAAGGTCTACATCGTCCGCCATGGGGAGTCGGTCTGGAACCTGGAGCAGCGGCTCCAGGGGGGGCAGGACCCGGCCCTGAGCGACGCCGGGTACCGGCAGGCCGCCCGGGTGGCGCAGGCCCTGGAAGGACTCAGGGTGGCTGCGGTATACTCCAGCCCGCTCCGGCGGGCCAGCGAGACGGCCCGGGTCATCGCCGATGCCCTGCGCGTGCCGCTCCGCGTGCACGGCGACCTGCGGGAGATCGGCATGGGGGAGTGGGAGGGGTTGCCGTACCCCGAGCTGCTGGGCCGGCACGGGGAGGCCTACCGGGC
>JACPAU010000244.1 GCA_016180705.1 Candidatus Methylomirabilota bacterium | reverse complement strand
GGGGTCCGCTCACACCGGACTTGAAGGGTCCCGGTCGAGTGGCGAGAGACAGCGTGACGGGCAGTTGCAGGCGATTCCGCGAAATCATTTGACGCCGGTTCGTCCCCTCCAGTATCGTTTGACGGACTTCATCGAGCCTTCGGCGATCTGGTTAACCTGTTTCGAGAGTTTGAGATGGAAGTACCCGTCACATGAGCCTTCGTCCTCTTGAGCCTTGCCTCGTGCCGGCCGCGGAGATCGCCCGCCGAATCGCGCTGCTGCAGCAACGGCTCCAGGCGCTCGATCTGAACGCAGCGCTCATTCTCCAGAACGCCGACCTCTATTACTTCACCGGCACCATCCAGGACGGGGTGCTCCTCGTGCCCGCCGAGGCGCCCCCGCTCTTCTTCGTCCGCCGGAGCGTGAGCCGCGCCCGGGAGGAGGGGCGGGTCGCGGAAATTGTTCCCTACCGGGCGTACAGTGAGATCCCCCGGCTGGCCGAGGAGCGCGGGTGGCGGCGGCTCGGACGGTTAGGCCTGGAGCTGGACGTCCTGCCCGTGTCCCTCTTCCAGCGCCTCCAGAAGGCCTTCCCAACCGCCGAGATGGTGGACCTCTCGATGGAAATCCGGATCCTGCGGACCCGCAAGAGCCCCTGGGAGGTCGAGGCCATCCGGGCGGCCGCGGTCATCTCTGAGCGGATGGTCGCCCGCCTGACCGCCGTCGCCCGCGAGGGCATGACCGAGGTGGAGTTGGCTGCGGAGGTCGAGGCGGAGGCCCGCCGGGCCGGGCACCAGGGGCAGGTGCGGTTCCGGCGGTTCAACCAGGAGTCGTTCTACGGGCATCTCCTCGCGGGCCCCCACGGCGCCGTGCCGGCCTTCCTCGACTCCCCCACGGGCGGTCGGGGCCCGTACCCGGCCGTAGGCCACGGGGCCTCCTTCCGGCCGATTCGCCGGGGCGAGCCGATTCTCTTCGACCTGGTCGGAGCCTGCCACGGCTACTACGCCGACATGACCCGGACCTTCGTCCTGGGGGAGCCGGGACCGGAGGTCGCGCGGGCCTTCACGGCCGTCCGGACCATCTGGGAGGCGGCGGGGGAGGCCCTCCGGTCGGGCCTCCCGGCGGGCGGGGTTTTCGCCGCCGCCGTTGCCGCGGCGGACGAGACAGGGTACGGTGAGGCCTTCATGCGCTCCGGAGAAGGAGGACGGCTCGGCTACGTCGGGCACGGCGTCGGGCTGGAGATCGACGAGCTCCCCTTCCTCGCCCGGGGCTTCGAGATGCCCCTCGAGGAGGGGATGGTCGTGGCCGTCGAGCCCAAGCTCGTCTTGCCGGAGATCGGGGTGATCGGCCTCGAGGACACCTTCCTGATTCGCCCAAATGGAGCCGAGGCTCTGACGACGGTTCCTCGGGACCTGACGGTCCTCACGCCATGATCCTGGCCGTGGGGGGAAAGGAGCCCCGGGTCGCCTCGGGGGCCTTCGTGGCGACCTCCGCCGTCCTCATCGGGGAGGTGACCCTGGAGGATGGGGCGTCGGTCTGGTACCAGGCAGTCCTCGACGGAGGCCAGGGGCCGGTCCGGATCGGCCGGCAGACGAACGTGCAGGACGGCGCCCTGCTGACCGGGACGGCCGAGGCGCCCCTCGAGGTGGCCGCCCGGGTCTCGATCGGCCACGGCGCGATCCTCTCCGGGTGTCGGATTGAGGAGGGGGCGCTCATCGCGATCCGGTCGGCGGTCCTCGAGGGGGCGACGGTCGGGGCGGATGCGATCGTCGGCGCGGGGGCGGTGGTCCCGCCCGGAGGAGCCGTCCCGGCCCGAACGGTCGTCCTGGGCAACCCGGCGACCGTGCGCCGGGCCCTGACCGAAGAGGAGATCGCCGAGAACCGACGCCGGGTCGAGCGCTACGCCGCCCTCGCCCGGAGCTACCGCAGCGGCCCCGAGCCATCCGGTGGCCCGGCGCCCCGTTGAGTTGTTCGCGGGGTGGGCGCGTGCTAGAATTCGCGCCACCCCAGGAAGGCACACCGTGTCCGCGACGTCCTGGCCGCCCATTTACGACGAGACCTATCGTCCCGCCCCTGCTGATCCCTTCTGGTTCCGGGAGCAGGAGACCATGGCCCCGGAGGAGCGGGCGGCCGCCATCCTGGTAAAGCTCCGGGCGCAGATGGCCTACGCCTGGGACCGGGCGCCCTTCTACCGGGAGAAGTGGCAGGGGGCCGGCCTCGAGCCCGGCGATATCCGGACCCTCGAGGACTTCCGCCGGGTGCCGATCCTGACGAAGGAGGAGATCCGGGCGGATCAGGCAGCCCATCCCCCCTTCGGCTCCTACCTCTGCATCGCCGGCGGGGAGGTAGCCCGGGTCCACGGGACCTCCGGGACGACCGGGAAGCCTACGGCCTTCGCCATCGGTCGGGACGACTGGCTGCGGATCCGCAACGCGCACGCCCGAATCATGTGGTCCTTCGGCGTCCGGCCGGCCGACACCCTCTTCATCGGCTCGTTCTTCAGCCTCTACATGGGCTCCTGGGGGGCCCTCGCCGGCGCCGAGCGGCTGGGGATGACCGCCTTCCCCTTCGGCGCCGGCGTCCCGGGGCAGACGAAGGTCGCCGTCCGCTGGATCCGCGACGTCAAGCCGACGGTCTTCTACGGGACGCCCTCCTACGGGCTCTACCTGGCGGAGAAGGCCCGGGAGGAGGGGATGGACCCCCGGCGGGACTTCGGGTTTCGGATTCTCTTCTTCTCGGGCGAGCCCGGGGCCGGGATCCCGGCCACGAAGCGGCAGATCGAGGAGACCTACGGGGGGCTCTGCGTGGACACGGGCTCGATGGCCGAGATGACCCCCTGGATGACCAATGCCGAGTGCATGCACCGGACCGGGATGCACCTCTGGCAGGACTTGGTGTACACCGAACTCCTCGACCCCGAGACGAAGGCGCCCGTCCCCTCGGGCGGCGAGGGCGTCCCGGTCTACACCCACCTGGAACGGACCTCCCAGCCGATGATCCGGTACTGGTCCGGCGACCTGGCGACCTGGACCGGCGAGCCCTGCCCCTGCGGCCGGACCTATCCCCGCCTGCCGAAGGGCATCTACGGTCGGGTGGACGACATGGTCATCGTCCGGGGCGCGAACATCTCCCCGAGCGCCATCGAGGACACGCTCCGCGCGACGCCCGGCTTCGGCGGCGAGTTCCGGGTGGTCATCACGCGGGAGGAGGCGATGGACCACCTCGTCGTCCAGGTCGAGTACGCGCGCGAGGTGGCGGCGCAGGCCGGACGAGACGGGGCGATCCTGGAGCGGCTGCGAAAGGAAATGGAGGAGCGTCTGCGGACGGTCATCGGTGTCTGGCCGACGGTCTCGCTCCTGCCGCCGGAGACGCTTCCCCGCTCCGAGTTCAAGGCGCGGCGGGTCATTGACAACCGGGACCTGTTCCGGTCCCTGCGCGGCGGGGCCTGACGGCGAGGCCGGTTCCTGATGGAGGAGACAGCGATGGGATCCGAGGAGTCCCGGGAGCGGCTTCGGGCCGAGTGGAGCGCGTGGGAGGAGGGGGACCTGGCCGCCTTCCTTCGGCAGCGGTCTGAGCGGGAGCCGGCCTTCCGGACCCTGTCCGGCCTTCCCGTGGAGCGGGTCTATACCCCCCTGGACCGGGAAGGGAAAGACTACGCGGCGACCCTCGGCCTGCCGGGCCGGTATCCCTTCACCCGGGGGCCCTACCCGACCATGTACCGGGCGCAACTGTGGACGATGCGCCAGATCGCCGGGTTCGGCACGGCCCCCGAGACCAACCGGCGGTTCCGCTACCTGCTGGCGCAGGGGCAGACCGGCCTTTCCATTGATTTCGATATGCCCACCCTGATGGGCTACGACTCCGACGATCCGATGGCGGAGGGGGAGGTCGGCCGGGAGGGGGTGGCCGTGGACACGCTGGCCGACTACGAGGAGCTGCTGGAGGGAATCGATCTCGGGCGGATCAGCGTCTCCATGACCATCAACCCGACAGCCTGGATCCTCCTGGCCATGTACGTGGCGCTGGCGGAGCGGCGCGGGACGCCCTTCGGGGCGCTCTCGGGGACGACGATCCAGAACGACATCATCAAGGAGTTCACCGCGCAGAAGGAGTGGATCTACCCGATCCGGCCCTCGATGCGGATCGTCCGGGACACCATCACCTACTGCGCGGAGCGGCTCCCCCGGTACAACCCAGTCAACGTCAGCGGCTACCACATCCGGGACGCGGGGGCGACCGCCGTGCAGGAGCTGGCCTTCACCCTCGCCGCCGGGATCGCCTACGTCGAGGAGGTCCTGCAGACCGGGATGCCGGTGGACGCCTTCGCGCCCCGCCTCTCCTTCTACTTCATCAGCCAGAGCGACTTCTTCGAGGAGATCGCCAAGTTCCGGGCGGCCCGGCGGATGTGGGCCCGGATCATGCGGGAGCGGTTCGGCGCGACCCGCCCGGAGTCGCAGCGCCTGCGCTTCCACTGCCAGACGGCCGGGTCGTCCCTCACTGCGGTCCAGCCGATGAACAACGTCGTGCGGACCACCCTGCAGGCCCTCGCCGCCGTTCTGGGCGGCTGCCAGTCGCTGCACACGAACGGGATGGACGAGGCGCTGGCGATCCCGTCGGAGGAGGCGATGAAGGTGGCCCTCCGGACCCAGCAGATCATCGCCGAGGAGACCGGCATCCCCGGCACGGTCGATCCGCTGGGCGGCTCCTTCTGCCTCGAGACCCTCACCGATCAGATCGAGGCCGCCGCCTGGGCCCTCCTGGAGAAGATCGACGCGGTCGGGGGGACGTTGGCGGCGGTGGAGAAGAACTTCATGCAGCGGGAGATCGCCGACGCCGCTTACGCCTTCCAGCTCGCCAAGGAGCGGGGCGAACGGGTGGTCATCGGGGTGAACCGCTACCGGGACGCCGAGGAGGGCCCCCTGCCCATTCCGCTGCACCGGGTGGACCCGGAGACCGAGGCGCGGCAGATCGCCCGGCTCCAGCGGGTGAAGGCGGAGCGGGACGGAGCGGCCGTCGCGCGCTACCTTCGGGATCTGGAGGAGACCGCCCGGGACGAGCGGGCGAACCTCATGCCCCCGACGATCGCGGCGGTGAAGGCGTACGCCACGCTGGGGGAGATTGTCGGGGTTCTCCGGGGCGTCTTCGGGCGGTACGCGGAGACCCCGGTCTTCTAATCCAAACGACATAAATTGTGTGACACAGAGTCCGGGTGGCGCCGGATGCCGCCCCCGGGCCCCCGTAGCGGAGGGGGGGCCCCCATCGGCCTTGGGCCGAGGGGGGAACCACGGGAGGGTTCCCCACGGGGGCCG
>JACPAU010000243.1 GCA_016180705.1 Candidatus Methylomirabilota bacterium | reverse complement strand
CGGCCGCCAACTGGAGCCGGACCTGCTTCTGCTGGTACGGGGGGAAGACCGAGATGACCCGGTTGATTGTCTCGGCCGCGTCCACCGTGTGCAGCGTGCTCATGACCATGTGCCCGGTCTCGGCCGCCACGATGGCGGTGGAGATGGTCTCGTAGTCCCGCATCTCCCCCACCAGGATCACGTCCGGGTCCTGCCGCAGGGCGCTCCGGAGCGCCTCCGCGAAGGTTTCGGTGTCCGTCCCCACCTCGCGCTGGTTCACCAGGGCCTTCTTGTCCCGGTGGAGGAACTCGATCGGGTCCTCGATGGTGATGATGTGGCAGGCCCGGTGGCCGTTGATCTGGTCGATCATCGCGGCCAGGCTCGAGGATTTCCCGCTCCCGGTGGTGCCGGTGACGAGGAGGAGGCCCCGGGGCTCCAGGGCCAGCTTCTCCAGGATCTGCGGCAGGTTCAGCTCGGGAATGGTCTGGATCTTGATGGGGATGACCCGCATGACCATCCCGACCGTGCTCCGCTGCTGGAAGATATTGCACCGGAAGCGGCCGAGGCCGGGGAGGCTGTAGGCCAGGTCGATCTCGTTGTGTTCCTTGAACTTCTCCTTCTGCTTGCTGTTCATCACCGAGAAGGCCATCCGGATGGCGTCCTCCTGGGTGATGCGCGGCTTCTCGGTAATGGGGACGAGCTTGTCGTCGATCCGGAGGACCGGCGGGCTGCCCACCTTGATGTGCAGGTCCGAGGCCTTCCGCTCCACGGCCAGCTTCAGCAGTTCCTGCAGCTCCATGGACCCTCCTCCGGTCCTCCAGGGGGCGCCGGCTGGCGCCCACCTATTTCGCGGCGGGCACCCCCGCCAGCGGCCGGGCCGGGGGCGCGATCCCCAGCGCCTCCCGGAGTCTCCCCTCCACCTCGGCGGCGACGGCCGGGTTCTCCGCGAGGAAGCGCTTGGCGTTGTCCCGCCCCTGCCCGATCCGCTCCCCGTTGTAGGCGTACCAGGCGCCGGCCTTCTCGATGATCTTCTGCGCCGTCCCCAGGTCGATCAGGCTCCCGGCCCGGGAGATCCCCTCCCCGAACACGATGTCGAACTCCGCATCCCGGAAGGGCGGCGCCACCTTGTTCTTCACCACCTTCACCTTGACCCGGGACCCGACCACGGTGTCGCCGTCCTTGATGGCGGCGACCCGGCGGATGTCCAGGCGGACCGAGGCGTAGAACTTCAGGGCCCGGCCGCCGGTGGTCGTCTCCGGGTTGCCGAACATGACTCCGATCTTCTCACGGATCTGGTTGATGAAGACGACGCAGGTCCGGGATTTGCTGATGGCGGCGGTCAGCTTCCGGAGCGCCTGCGACATGAGCCGCGCCTGCAAGCCCATGTGCGCATCCCCCATCTCCCCCTCGATCTCGGCCCGGGGGACCAGGGCGGCCACGGAGTCGATGACCACCACGTCAACGGCCCCGCTGCGCACGAGGACCTCCGTGATGTCCAGGGCCTGCTCCCCCGTGTCCGGCTGGGAGATGAGCAGCTCGTCCGTCCTGACCCCGAGCGTCTCCGCGTACTTGGGGTCGAGCGCATGCTCGGCATCCACGAAGGCCGCTGCCCCGCCGGCGCGCTGGGCCTCGGCGATGACGTGCAGCGCCAGCGTGGTCTTCCCCGACGCCTCGGGGCCGAAGATCTCGACCACCCGCCCCCGGGGGAGCCCGCCCACCCCGAGCGCCGCGTCCAGCTCCAGGGACCCGGTGGGGATGATGGCGATCGGCTCCAGGGCTCCCCTCTCCCCCATCCGCATGATGGAGCCCCTGCCGTACAGCTTCTCGATCTGCGCAACCGCGACCTCCAGCGCCTTGTCCTTCTCCCGCTTCTCCATGGCCTCCCGCCCCTTCTTAGAACGACTTCGCGCCTCTCCTCCACCGTGATAAGTTGGGCCGACCCTAAAGCATCCCCCCCTACTTGTCAACCCGATAGCCCTGGGCGGAGCCGGGCGGGACGGGCTGAAGGACCCTAAGAAATTTAACACGTTAGGCTATCTTCGGCGTTCTGGTGTCCAGCCAAGCACCTGACCGACCTTGCCTGGCAAGAAGGGTGCCAGCCGCGCGGCGGGAGGCACGGTGACGACCTTTCCCGAGGTGAATCTCGGAGCTCTCTCCCGACCTTTCCCCCACCTGCTGCAGCACCGGGTGCTGCTGGAGGACGGGACCAGGGTGGGGGCGCTTGCCGCGGCGATCCGGGCGGTCGTCCGGCCGGGGGACGTGGTCCTGGAGGTGGGAACCGGGATCGGGGTGCTGGCGGTGCTGGCGGCCCGGGCAGGGGCCCGGCGGGTCTATGCCGTGGAGCGGACCGGCCTCGCGGCCGTCGCAAGAGCCGTCGCGCGGGAGAACGGGGTGGCGTCGACCGTTCGGGTCCTCGAGGGGGACGCGCGCGGGCTCCGGCTGCCGGAGCGGGCGGACCTGCTGATCACCGAGACGATCGGCCACCTGGGACTGGAAGAGGGCCTCGGGGCGATCGTGCGCGACGCCCGGCGGCGGCACCTGAAGCCCGAGGCCAGGGTCCTCCCCCGCCGCCTGCGGCTCCTTGTCGCGCCCGTCTCCCTCCCCGCCTTCTCACGGGAGGTGCTGGCCCCCTGGCAACGGCTGAAGGGTCCCGAGCGCTTCGGCACGGCGCCCCCCTTCCGGCGCCTCTACAAAATCCGGTGGCCCGAGGACGGCTGTCTCGCGCCCCCCGTCACGATCTGGAACCTCCCCCTCGAGAGCGCCGAGGGCCCGCCCTCGCGCCTCGCCGGGACGGTCACCCTCCGGGGCCTCCGGGAGGGGCGTCTGTCCGGCTTCGCGGTCTGCTTCGAGGCGGAGCTCGCGCCGGGCCTTTTCCTCTCGAGCCGCAAGGGGACCACCTGGCGCCCCGTATTCCTCCCCCTCCCAGAGGCAATCCGGGTCGGACCGAGGACGGCCCTCCGCCTCCGCCTCGGGTTTGCGGAACGGGGCGCGGGCTGCCGGGTCGCCTGGGCCGGCGTCGTCCGGACGCCCCGGTGCAGCCGGATCTTTTCGGCCGCCGCCGGGCCTACCGGCTGATCTCCACACCCCAGAGCCTGTCCATCGGGCGCTTGAGCATATTGAGCGCGAGCCCCCGGACGCTCTTCGCGTGGGCCGCCAGGACGTACGGGTGGCTCAGGAAGACCGAAGGGGCGTCCGCCACGACGCGCCGCTGGACCTCCTGGTAGAGGGCCACGCGCTCCGCGTCCCGCGCGCTCTTCCGGGCGCGCAGGAGGAGGGCGTCCACGTCGGGGTTCCGGTACTTGGTGTAGTTGCTCGGGGACCTGGAGTAGAAGAGGGTGAACAGGACGTTGTCCGGGTCCATGAAGTCGGCGGTCCAGCCGTCGCTGAAGAGCAGGGGGGCCTCGCGCTCGAGGACCGCATACACCTCATCCCAGTTCTTGGCCGGGATGAAGTCCACCTGGATCCCGACCTTCTCCAGGTCCGCCTGGATCGCCTGCCCCAGCTCGAGGCGGCCGGGGATGAAGGCGTACGTCATGAGGCTTGTCCGGAACCCCTGCGGAAGCCCCGCCTCGGCCAGCAGCGCGCGCGCCCGGCCGGGGTCGTAGGGTGCCTGCCGGGCCGCGGGATCGTACCCGCCCACCCCGGGGGGCATGGGGCCGTGGGCCGGGATCGCCGTCCCCCGGGTGAGGTACAGGACCGTCCGGTCTACGTTGATGGCGTGGGCCACGGCGCGGCGGACCCGGGGGTCGGAGTACGGCTTCAGGTGGTTGGAGATGCCCAGGTACTCGATCCGCGGGCGGGGCACCGGGAGGAACTCCACGGCAGTCGAGGCCATCACCCGCTCCACGTCGTGCGGGCTGAAATCGGTGATGACGTGCAGGCTCCCGTCGAGCAGGCGCCGGACGCGCTCCCCAGCGTCCGGGACGATGACGAAGCTCACCCGGTCCAGCCGGGGGGGCCCCGCCCAGTAGTCCCGGTTGGCCACGAGCGCGATCTCCTGCCTCTCCATCCAGTGCTCGAACTTGAAGGGACCCGTCCCCACAGGGTGCCTCCCATAGGCCTCCCTCTCCCGGCGGTACGCGGTCGGGCTCCCGAAGGCCATGGGCCCGTAGTTGTTGGCCATCGTACTCAGGAGCGGCCCGTAGGGGTGCTTGAGGACG
>JACPAU010000242.1 GCA_016180705.1 Candidatus Methylomirabilota bacterium | reverse complement strand
GCTGTTCCAGCGGGTGCGGATGGATGCGGAGTTCCGCAAGGCCGCCGCCGAGCTGGCCCTGACGCTCGGCGCGACCTTGAAGGCGGACGAGGTCCTCTCCCTGACCTGCTCGGAGACGGCGCGGCTCTTCCACGTCCAGGGCACCTACCTCTGGCTCATGGACGAGGAGCGGGGGGAGCTGGTCGGCGCGGCCGCCTATGGCCACAAGGCCGAGCTTTTCAAGGGACTACGGGTTCCCATAGCGGCGCAGGACTCCGTGGCTGCGGCGGTGGCCCGGGAAGGGCGCTCCCGGGTGATCCACGATGTGCCCTCGAGTACGATCGCGCAGGCCTTCCTTGCCAAAACCTTCGATGGAGGATCCCTCCTCGGGGTTCCCTTGCTGGCCCGGGAAAAGGTGACCGGCGTCCTCCTCCTCAATGACCTCCAGCCCTCCCGACGGTTCAGCGCCGGCGACATTCACGGCGCCGAGGTCATCGCGGGGCAGGCGGCCCTCGCCATCGAGAATGCCCGTCTGTACGGTGAGGTCCTGGCCCATGCCGAGGTCCTGGAGCAGCGGGTGATCGAGCGGACGCGGGAGCTGGAGGAGGCCTCCCGCCACAAGTCGGAGTTCCTCGCCCACATGTCGCACGAGCTCCGGACCCCGCTGAACGCCATCATCGGCTTCGCGCAGCTACTGGAGCAGGGTCACGGTGGTGCGCTGGGCCCGAAGCACCGCCGGTACGTCGACAACATCCACCGCAGCGGCAAGCACCTCCTGACCCTGATCAACGACATCCTGGACCTGGCGAAGGTCGAAGCGGGCCGGATGGAGCTTCACCTCGAAGACCTCTCGCTCCCGCAGCTCGTGGACGAGACGCTGGCCGTCGTGAAGGGGATGGCGGCAAGCCGGGACGTGAAGCTGCAACTGGCCCTTGACGCCGAGATCAGCCGGGTCCCGGCCGACCCCGTCCGGCTGAAGCAGATCCTCTTCAACCTCCTCTCGAACGCCGTCAAGTTCACGCCCCCCGGGGGAGTGGTGACGCTCCGGACGTCGGTCTCCTCGGATGGAGAGGAGGTCCTGTTCGCGGTGGCAGACACGGGCATCGGGATCAAGCCGGAGGACCTGAAGCGCCTCTTCCGGCCCTTCGAACAGATCGCCCGCGGCGAGGGCCGAGAGTTCGGAGGAACGGGCCTCGGCCTCTCCCTCACGAAGCATCTGGTGGAGCTCCACGGCGGCCGGCTCTGGGCGGAGAGCGCCGGGCCGGGTCAGGGCGCCACGTTCACCCTCGCGCTCCCCAGGCAGACGGCCGCGCCGAAACCGAGGGTCCTGTTGGTGGACGATACAGCCAAGGATCGGGAGCTGGTATGCGACTACCTCCAGGCGGCCGGGTTCGAGGTCGAGGAAGCTGCGGACGGCCTGCAGGCCCTGGAATTGATCTCGCGGGCTCGGCCCGACCTTCTCGTGCTGGATCTCGTCATGCCCCGGATGTCCGGCCAGGAGCTCCTCCAGCAACTCCGCGCCCGGGCCGAGACGGCCACCCTCCCCGTGATCGTGATTTCCGGGACCGAGGGCATGACGGAGGAAGAGCGGCTGGCCCTCGGGGTGACCGCCTTCCTCTCAAAACCGTTCTCGCCGGCTGTCCTGCTTCATACCATCACGGGGATCGTGGCTGAACCGAGCATTCGCTGACCACGACGGTCCCGAATGGGATGGCTCCGGCTTGGAGCGGGGAGCTGTCCCCGCGATGGGGCCGGGAGTAGCCATCGCTGGGAGGGTGGCGCACCCTCCGGGGCGGGCCCCCGCGGCACTTTCCTCGCAGGTGTGATCCCGCCGGCCAAGCCCGACCCGCAACAGTCAGTTGCGCAGGGGTTGCGTCCCCGTGGTGTGATCCGCCATGGTCTGCCGACCTAACCCCCTGAACTTCCCGCCCCTTCCACCCGGCCTTGCCACTCTGCCCTTGATTTCGATCCGGGCGGAACCGGCCGATCCGGGCTCCGCCCTACTTCCCGGTCCGCTGCCGTCCGGCTCTCCGCACGGCTCGGAGTGCCCGGCCCAAGTTGCTCTGCATCCTCCGGAGTCCCTGTTGGATGCGGAGCAGCCTCTCCAGGTGGGCGGCTTCACCGGTTGCACCGGAAGAACGCCTGCGCGCGGGGGATCTTCCTGTGGGGCTCTTCCTGCCCATCACTCCTCCTCGCCCCAGTTGCCCGGGGCCTCCTCCGACCGTGGTACGCTATCGAGATGCTGCCGCCGGACGATGACCGTCCTGCGAGATATGCAACGAGGTTGCCAAGGTGGTTTCCCGCCGCCTCCGCCCGCCAGGGCAAGTCTGCCCTTGATTTTGGGAGCAGAATCGGTACGATAGCGCCCGCGCGGGGGTGCGGGCTGTTTGCCAGAGGGGGGGATCATGGAGCGGGCCGACCTCGAGAAGCTGACCGCCACCAAGCTCCGGGAGTACGCCCTGGAGAAGCACCCGGGCATCGAGGGCGTCTCCGGGATGAAGAAGGAGGACCTCGTCGAGGCGATCATCGCCGAGGAGGTCAAGGCGGGGCTCCGGCCGAAGGAGGAAAAGCGGGCGGCCCCGGCCGTCTCCAAGGTCGGGGACCTCAAGGCGAAGATCCGGGCCCTCAAAGCCGAACGGGACAAGGCGCTGGCCGGGAAGGACGGCGAGGCCCTGAAGGCCGTCCGCACGAAACTCAAGGGCCTGAAGCGGCAGATCCGGAGGCTGAGGAAGGTGTCGTGAGGTGAGCGGTGAGGGGGGTGGGGGATGCCGACGTACGACTTTCGGTGCACGCGGTGCAACAAGAAGTTCACCCTGAGCATGACGCTCAAGCAGCGGGAGGCGGCCCGCATCAAGTGCCCGAAGTGCGGCACGAACAAACCGGAGCCCGTCTTCGGGTCTTTCTTCGCGAAGACCTCGCGGAAGTCCTAAGGGGAGGGCGGCCGTCCTCCGGGCGGCCGCCGCGGGTGGACCGCGCCTTGCAGAGCGGCGGGTCCGGGCCCCGGGAGGCCCGGCGCCTCCGGCCGTGAGGGAGGGCCGGGCTCCGGCCCCATCCTGAGAGGAGGGCGGGTGTTCCGATCGCCCGGCGCGATTGCCCTGCAGCTCGGCCCCCTCACCATCCGCTGGTACGGGGTCCTGATCGCCCTCGCGGTCCTGGTCGGGACGACCCTGGCCCAGCGGGAGGCCCGCCGGAAGGGGCTGGACCCCGAGCCCCTCATGAACACCATCGTCATCGGCATCGTCGCCGCCCTGGTGGGCGCCCGCCTGTACTACGTCGCGTTCAACTGGGACTACTACGCCGGGAACCTCACCAAGATCCTGGCGGTCTGGGAAGGGGGGCTCGCCATCCACGGGGGGCTGCTCGGCGGCCTGCTCGGGGGCGGCGCCTATGCCCTGCGCCGTCGCCTTCCCGTCACCCACTACCTCGACATCTGCGCCCCGAGCCTGATCCTCGGCCAGGCCATCGGGCGCTGGGGCAACTTCTTCAACCAGGAAGCGTTCGGGACGCCGACCGACCTGCCCTGGGGCCTCTTCATTGATCCGGGCCACCGCCCGCCCGCCCTCGCCCAGTTCGAGTTCTTCCACCCGACGTTTCTCTACGAGTCCCTCTGGAACCTGCTGGTCTTCACCGTCCTGGTGGCCCTGCTCCGGCGCCCCCTCGAGCGCTCCCCCGGCGGCCTGTTCCTCGCCTACCTCGGCCTGTACTCCGCCGGCCGGTTTTTCATCGAAGGCCTCCGGGTGGACAGCCTGATGCTGGGGCCGCTCCGGGCCGCCCAGGTGGTGAGCCTGCTGCTGGTGGCCGCGTCCGGGGCCGGGCTCCTGTACCTGCTCCGGGCCGGCGGCCCGGCCCCTCGCTCGACCTGAGCGACGCGGCGCGCGCATGGGATCCCACGGCATCCGCTTCGGCACCGACGGCTGGCGCGGCGTCATCGCCGCGGACTTCACCTTCGCCGCCGTCCGGCTCGTCGCGGCCGCCATCGCCCGGCAGGTGCTGGCGACGGCGGTGACGGGGCCCCGCCCCACCGTCCTCGTCGGCTACGACACCCGGTTCCTCTCGCGCGAGTTCGCCGAGGCCGCCGCCCGCGTCCTGAGCGGACAGGGCCTCCAGGTCCGGCTGGCGGGCACCTTCCTCGCGACCCCGCTCCTTTCCTACGGGGTGGTGCA
>JACPAU010000241.1 GCA_016180705.1 Candidatus Methylomirabilota bacterium | reverse complement strand
GACCCGCTCGGTCCCGTTGATGACGAAGGTCCCGTGCTCGGTCATGAGGGGCATCTCGCCCAGGTAGACCTCCTGCTCCTTGATGTCCCGGATGCTCTTCGCCTCCCCCTCTCCCCCCTTGTCCCAGACCACCAGGCGGAGCGTCACCTTCAGGGGGGCCGAGTAGGTCATGCCCTTCTCGCGGCACTCGGCGGGGCTGTACTTGGGCTGGCCGAACTCGTACTTCACGAACTCCAGGGATGCGGAGTCATCGTAGTCGGTGATGGGAAAGATGCTGGAGAAGACCCCCTGCAGCCCGATCTGCTCCCGGCGGTCGGGTGAGACCCGCTGCTGCAGGAACTGGTCGAAGGAGCGGCGCTGGATCTCGATGAGATTCGGGATAGCGATGATCTCCGGGATCTTCGCGAAGCTGATCCGGTCCACCGGCCCCTTGGCCTTGACCACTGCCATGAGCACATCCCCTTGGGCGCGCCGCGCGCGCCGCATCCGTCCCCGGTCCATCGCGTTTCGCCCGGGGTGATTCCCCCCCGGCAGCCAGCCGGCCGCCGGCGGGGTACGCCGGGGGCACGCCACGCGCCCCCCCGCGACCCCGGGCCTCCCCCGCGGCTACTTCACCTCGACCGTCGCCCCGGCGGCCTCCAGCTTGGCCTTGATGTCCGCCGCCTCCTGCTTGGAAATCCCTTCCTTCACCGTCTTGGGGGCGCCGTCCACGAGGTCCTTGGCCTCCTTCAGGCCGAGCCCGGTGATGGCCCGGATCTCCTTGATGACCTGGATCTTCTTCTCGCCGATGCTCCCCAGGATGACGGTGAACTCCGTCTGCTCGGCCGCGGCCGGCGCCGCCGCCGCGGCACCCGGGAAGACCGCCGCGGCCGGCGGCGCCACCGCTGCCGTCACCCCGTACTTCTCCTCCAGCTTCTTGACCGCCTCGTGGAGCTCGAGGACGGTCCAGGAATCCACCGCCTCCAGGAACTCCTGCACGCTCACCTTGCCCATGGCTCCTCCCGATTCCGGCGGCCCGCGGCCGCCGGGGCCCCCCTGCCCTATCCCTTCGCCTGCGCCCGCTCGCGCTGTCCCCGCACCTGGTCCAGAGTCACCACCAGCCCCCGCAGGGTCCCCCCGAGCGCTCCGGCCAACCGCGTGATCGGCGCCTGGAGCACCCCCACGAGCCTGCTCAGCAGCACCGGCCGCGGCGGCAGCGCGGCGAGGGCCAGGACCTCCTCGCGGCTGACGACCTTCCCCTCTAGGACCCCGCCCTTGATCTGGAGATGGGGGAGGGCCCGCGCGGCCCGCGAGAGGAGCCGCGAGGGGGCCAGCGGGTCGCCCCGGCCGAAGGCGATGGCCGTCGGTCCCTCGAGGAGCGGGTGGAGGCTTGTTAATCCCACCGCCGCCGTCGCCCGGCGGGCAAGGGTGTTCTTCACCACCCGGAACTCCACCTGCCCCTCCCGCAATTGCCGCCGCAGCTCCGTCAGGTCGGCCACGCTGAGCCCGCGGAAGTCGGTGAGGACGGCGCTCGGGGCGGCGCGCAGCGCCTCCCCCAGCGCCGCCACCGTCTGCTCCCGCTCGGCCCGGCGGCTTTTCGCCTTAGGGTCCTGTGCCATTCGCATCCCCTAGGAGGCCTTCGCCAGCCCCGCCACGCCCGCCGGATCCACCGGGACGCCGGGGCCCATGGTGGAGGAGATGGTGATCCCCTTGAGGTACCTCCCCTTGCTCGTGGGGGGCTTGGCCCGGACGATCGCCTCGAGCAGGGCCCGGGCGTTCCCCACCAGCTGCTCGGCGCTGAAGGAGGCCTTCCCGAAGGGGGCGTGGATGATCCCGGCCTTGTCGACCCGGTACTCGATCTTGCCCGCCTTGAACTCCCGGACCGCCCGGGCGAGGTCGAAGGTGACGGTCCCCGTCTTGGGGTTGGGCATCAGCCCCCGCGGCCCGAGGATCTTCCCCAGGCGGCCCACCTGGCCCATCACGTCCGGGGTGGCGATGGCCCGGTCGAACTCCAGCCAGCCCCCGCTCACCTTCTCGACGAACTCCTCCAGCCCCACGTGGTCCGCCCCGGCCTCCCGCGCCTCTTTCTCCTTCTCTGCCTTGGCCAGGACCAGGACCCGGACGACCTTGCCGACGCCGTGGGGGAGGGCCACGGTCCCGCGCACCATCTGGTCCGGCTTGCGCGGGTCCACCCCGAGCCGGACCGTCATCTCCATGGTCTCGTCGAACTTGGCCTTCGCGTTCGCCTTCGCGAGGGCGACCGCCTCCTCCAGGCCGCACGCCCGCCGCTCCGCGAGCGCCGCCTGCACGGCGGCCACCGCCCCCCGATACCGCTTGTCCTTGGCCATCCCGCTCCTCCGGCGGCCGCCGCCGGGCCCGCCCCGCCCCTAGGGCACCACCTCGATCCCCATGCTCCGGGCGGTCCCCTCCACGATCCGGACCGCCGCGTCCAGGGTGTGCGCGTTCAGGTCGGGGAGCTTGGTCCGGGCGATCTCCGTGACCTGCGCCCGGGTCACCTTCCCGACCTTCTCCCGCTTCGGGTCCTTCGAGGCGGTGGCGATCCCGGCCGCCTGCTTGAGCAGGACCGAGGCCGGCGGGGTCTTGGTCACGAAGGTGAAGCTCCGGTCCGCGTAGACGGTGATCACCACCGGGATGACCAGCCCCTCCTGCGCGGCCGTCTTGGCGTTGAACGCCTTGCAGAACTCCATGATGTTGACGCCGTGCTGCCCCAGGGCCGGGCCCACCGGCGGGGCGGGGTTCGCCTTCCCGGCCGGCACCTGCAGCTTCACCACGGCGGTGATCTTCTTGGCCATGGCCGCGCCCTCAGACCTTCTCCACCTGGAGGAACTCGAGATCCACCGGCGTCGGGCGGCCGAAGATGCTCACCATGACCTTGAGCCGCCCCTTGTCCGGTTTGACCTCCTCCACGAGTCCGGTGAAGTTGGTGAAGGGGCCGTCCACGACGCGGACGCTCTCCCCCTTCACGAACTGGACCCGGTGCTTCGGCTTCTCCACCCCCTCCTCGACCTGCTGCATCACCTGGGCGACTTCGCCGTCGGGGATGGGGGTGGGCCGGGTCCCGGGCCCGACGAACCCGGTCACCTTCGGAGTGTTTTTGATCAGATACCAAAGGTCGTCCGAGATCTCCATCCGGATGAGCAGGTAGCCGGGGAAGAACTTCCGGAGCGCCTCTTTCCGCTTCCCCTTCTTCAGCTCCACCACCTTCTCGGTGGGGATGAGGATATCGCTGACCTGTTCCGCCAGCCTCCGGGCGCCGACCTGCTGCTCGATGCTGGCCTTCACCTTAGCCTCGAAGCCCGAGTAGGTGTGGACCACGTACCAGCGGTGGGAGGGAGGGACGACCTTCGGCGGGGCCGCCGCGGGGGCCTCGCCCTCCGGGACCGCCGTCTCGACCGCCGTCCGCTCGCTGCCGGGAGATTCCATCGCGTGCCCTCGCCTCAGGCGCCTACCGCAGGAGCAGGCCTGCCAGCCGCTGCAGCCCCAGGTCCACAACCCCGAGGAAGAACGAGACCAGGAAGACCGAGATGATGACCACCACCGTGGAGCCGATGATCTCCTTCTTCTGGGGCCAGGTGACCTTGTCCATCTCCGTCCGGACCTCCCGCAGGTACCGGACGACCCGTTCCCAGCGCTCGCGCATCCTTGCTCCCGTCCTCGGAGGGGGGCAGGCCCCCCTTCCGACGCTCCCTTCGGTCGCTGCCTCCCCCCAAGACCTGAAGAGCCGGAGCGCCTTCACCCAACCGAGAGCTCAGGCCCCCCTTCCGACGCTCCCTTCGGTCGCTGCCTCCGCGCCGGGGACCTGCGCCTGTCAGTGGCAGGCGTGGAGGGATTCGAACCCCCATCCCCCGGATTTGGAGTCCGGTGCTCTAGCCGTTAGAGCTACACGCCTGTGACGCCTACCGCGTCTCCTTGTGGACGGTGTGCTTCCGGCACCAGCGGCAGTACTTCCGGAGCTCGAGCCGGTCCGGCGTGTTCCGCTTGTTCTTCGCCCCGGAGTAGTTGCGCCGCTTGCAGTCCGCGCACTCCAGCGTGATGATCTCCCGCATCGCACCCTACCCCAGGATCTCGCTCACGACCCCGGCCCCGACCGTCTTCCCCCCCTCCCGGATGGCGAACCGGAGCTCCTTCTCGAGCGCGATGGGGGTGATG
>JACPAU010000240.1 GCA_016180705.1 Candidatus Methylomirabilota bacterium | reverse complement strand
AAATTGTGTGACACAGAGTCCGGGTGGCGCCGGATGCCGCCCCAGGGCCCCCGTAGCGGAGGGGGGTCCCATCGGCCTTGGGCCGAGGGGGGGAACCACGGGAGGGTTCCCCAGCGGGGCCGGGGGCCGGGGCGGCGCCGGCGACAGGACCCGGACCGTGTCGCTTTCATTCTGTCGTTTGTATTAGCGGAGCGATGGAGGCGGGAGCCCGAGCAGGTGGCGCCGGACCAGATCGAGGGCGGTCTGGGCGGCCCGCTGCTTGTTCAGGTCGCGGTCGGTGAAGAACCGGAACTCGTGGGCCTCCACCCCGCTCGCGTGGGCGAGGGCGACGTAGGTGAGGCCGACCGGCTTCTCCGCCGTTCCGCCCCCGGGCCCGGCGATGCCGGTGACGGCCACGGCCAGGTCCGTCCCGGCCCTCTCGCGCATCCCCTCCGCCATGGCGGCCGCCACCTCCGCGCTGACCGCCCCCTTGGCCGCGATGAGCTCGTCCGGGACCCCGAGGAGGGCCGTCTTCGCCCGGTTGCTGTAGGTGACGGCGCCCCGCTCGAAGTAGGCGGAGGAGCCCGGGACGTTCGTGATCCGATGGGCGAGGAGCCCACCGGTGCAGGACTCGGCCACCGCCAGCGTGAGGCCGCGCTCGGTGAGCAGGCGGCCCACCACCACCTCCAGGCCCTCCTCGTCCCGGCCGAAGAGGATGTCCCCCAGCCGCTCCCGCACCTGCGCCTCCCGCGCGTCCAGGAGGCGCGCCAGCTCCTCCTCGGTCTCCGCCTTGGCCGTGATCCGGACGTGGATCTCCCCCGAGCGGGCCAGCAGGGCGATCGTGGGATTCCGCTCCTCCCAGAGGTCCCCCAGCAGTTCGTTCACCCGGGACTCGCTCACGCCGACCGTCCGCAGCACCCGGGAGCGGATCCGGCCCCGCAGGCCGTAGGCCTCGCGGAGGCGGGGGAGGACCATCTCGGTGACCATCGGCCGCATCTCGGCCGGCACGCCGGGGACGAGGATCACGGTCCGGTCGGGCGGGAGGCGCAGGAGAAGACCCGGGGCGGTCCCCCGGGGGTTCTCCAGCACCTCGGCTCCCTCCGGGACCTGCGCCTGCCGCTCGTTGCTCTTGGGCATGGGGATCCCGCGGCGGGCGAAGCGCGCCTGGATCTGGGCCAGGACCGCCGGGTCCAAGCGGAGAGGGCGCCCCGTCACGGCCGCCACCACGTCCCGGGTCAGGTCATCCTCCGTCGGCCCCAACCCGCCGGTGCAGAGGACCACCTGGGCCCGCCCGAGCGCCTGCCGGAGCGCCGCCTCTATCCGGGCCGCGTTGTCCCCCACGGTCGTCTTGCAGTAGACGTCGATCCCGGCCTCCGCCAGCCGCTCGGCGACGAAGGCGGCGTTCGTGTCCACGATCTGCCCGAGGAGGAGCTCCGTGCCCACCGTCAGGATCTCGGCGTTCATGGCAGTGGAGCGCGCCCCGCCAGCAGGTGGGTGATGGCCTGCAGCAGCAGGTTGGTGTAGAGCCCCGCCAGCAGGTCGTCCGCCAGGATGCCGACCCCGCCGGGCAGCGCCTCCGCCCGACGGATCCCCAGGGGTTTCCAAATATCCAGGAGGCGGAAGCAGGCGAAGGCGGCCACGGCGACCGTCCAGTGCCGGGGGAGCGCGACCATCGCGAGGAGCATCCCCGCCACCTCGTCGAGGACGACGGCCGGGGGATCCCGCTGCCCGAGCAGCGCCTCGGCCCGCCCCCCGAAGAGCGCCGTCAGCCCGGCACAGGCGAGCGCCGCGAGGAGCATCGCGGCCGGTCCCCAGGCGGCGAGGCCCCAGGCGAGCAGGAGGGCCAGGAGGCTTCCGGCGGTCCCGGGGGCGACCGGGACGGTCCCGAGGCCGCCCGCCGTGAGCACCAGGAGGAGGAAGCGATCGGCCGGGGGCCGGCCCGCCCACACCCCTAGGACGCCTCCGGCGAATTGTGGACAATACTCAGAGCCGCCGCCCTCTGCCCGGGGCGAGCCGCTCCTCCGCCCGATACCCAGACAGGGCTGCGTCGCGGCTCACCCCGGCGGGCGGCGGCAGGAGGGCGGCCGGAGGCGTACGCTCCTGGTACGCTCCGGACCGCCGCGGGCACCCCGCGAAGCGGGGTCGGAGAACGACGTCAGGCGACGTGAGTTGGCCCGGCACTAGGACGCCTCCGGGGCCTCGGCGCGCGCCGGAGCCAGGCAGACGCGATTCCGCCCGCCCGCCTTCGCTTCGTAGAGGGCCTGGTCGGCCCGGTGCACCAGCTGCTCCGGCCGGTCCATGCCCTCGAGGAGCGTCGCCGCCCCCAGGCTGACGGTCAGGTACCCCTCGGCCGCCAGGCCGAACCGATGGGTCTCCACCGCCACCCGGAGCCGCTCGGCCTGCACCGCCGCCTGCGAGAGCTCCGTTTCCGGGAGGATGATGGTGAACTCCTCCCCCCCGTACCGGGCCACCATGTCCACGTCCCGGGACTTGGTCTTCAGCACGCGGGCGATCTGGCGCAGCGCCTCGTCGCCCGCCAGATGCCCGTGGCGGTCGTTGTAGGCTTTGAAGTAGTCGATGTCGAGCAGGATGAGGGAGAGCTGGCGGCCGTAGCGGAGGGCGCGGCGCACTTCCTGCCCCAGCAGGAGGTAGAACTGCCGGTGGTTGAAGAGGCCCGTCAGCTCGTCCGTGCTGGCGAGCCGCTTGGTCTCGGCGAAGAGGCGGGAGTTCTCGATGGCGATGGCGGCCTGGTTCGCCAGGATCTGGCAGAACTCCACGTCGCCCGGCGTGAAGTGCCGGGCCTCCCGCAGGCTGCTGAGCGCGATGACCCCCAGGGCCTTGTCCTTGGTCAGGAGGGGGATGACCAGCATCGAGCGGATCTGCAGCGGCACCAGGAGGGTGCGGACCGCCCCGAGCAGCGGCTCCTGGAGGGCCTCGGGGATGACCAGGGCCTTCTTCGTCTCCAGGGCCCGGCGCACCTCGGGGTGGCGGTCGAGCGTGATCTGGATGCCGTGGATCCAGGGCATCGGTTTGGAGCCGTCGTAGCCCATCACGACCTCGCCGGCCGTCCCGGTCACGTCCGACAGGGTGACCACGCACCGGTCCACCTTCAGCAGGTCGAGCAGCCGCTCGATGAGCGCCCGGAGGACCTCCTGCAGGTCGAGCGTCGAGGTGATGGAGGACGAGACCTCGTAGAGGGCCCGCATCTGGGAGACCTGCTGTTCTGTGTGGTGGTACAGGTGGGCGTTCTCCAGCGCCATTCCCACCTGTTGCCCGATGGCGGCGAAGAACCGCATGTCCTCGGCCCCGAACCGCTGGGCCGGCCGGGAGAGGAGGTGCATGAGGCCCAGCGTGCGTCCCTTCGCGGTGAGCGCGACGCACGCGTGGTTGCCGTAGGCCTCCCCGCCCGCGGCCCGCAGGGCCGGGTCGGGGGCGGCGGCCAGCTCCTCCAGGAGGCCGGCCCCCGGCTCCCGGAAGACGGTGGCCCAGGGCGAACTGCCGAGCGGCTGCTCGTGCCAGGCGGCCCGCAGGGGAGCCGGGAGCCCGCGCTCCACCGCCAGGGCGAGGACGCCGCGCTCCGGCTCCCACACCAGGATCCCGCCCGCCCCCACCCCCTCCACCTCGGCCATCTGCTCCAGCGTCGCCCCCAGGATCTCCCCGACGTTCAGCGACCGGCCGACGGCGACGGCGACGGCGTTCCTGCTGGCCAGCTCGCGGTTCTGCCGGCGCATCGCCCGGTCCATCGCGGCCAACCGCAGCTGGACCCGGATCCGGGCGACCAGCTCCTCCCCGTTGAAGGGCTTGGTCATGTAGTCGTCGGCCCCGACCTCGAGCCCGGCGACCTTGTCCCGGACCGTGTCCTTCGCCGTGAGGATGATCACGGGGATCCGCTCCCCGCCGGAGCGGGCCTTCAGGGCGCGGGTCACCTCGAGCCCGTCCAGGCCCGGCATCATGATGTCGAGGAGGACCAGGTCCACCGGCTCCCGCCCCACGACCTCCAGCGCCTCCCGGCCCGACGTGGCGGTGAGGACGCCGAAGCCCCGGCGCTGGAGCGTTACCTGCAGCATCCGGATGATCCCCGGCTCGTCGTCCACCACCAGGATGGCGGGGGTCTCGGCGGGGGCGCGCCTGGCCTCGTCGCGTTCTGCCGTCATGGGCGCGCCCGGGCCCCGGGCCCGGCCCCTTTCGCGGGCACCGCCGACGGCTCCCGGGGGAGCAGGCTCACGATCGGAGTGGCGGGGCGGGGGGTGATCGCGAGACAGGGAAGGACCGCGAGCGGGACGGGATCGCTCCGGCGGGGGGCCGGCGCCCGCGCGGTCAGCGCGCGGGCCGGGGGGCGAACGGCAGGGTGGGCGCGGCGCGGCGCGAGGAGGGCAGCCACGCGGAGGGCGTGCCGGTCAACGATGCAGGTCCTCCCCCGCTCCACCCTGCGCCCTCCCGGCCGCGGCGGCGGCCAATGCCGCCCGAATCTGCTCCCCCAGCTGCGCCGGCTCGAAGGGCTTCGTGATGTAGGAGACCGCGCCGGCCGCGAGCCCCCGTGCGACCTCCTTGGCCTGGGCGCGGGCGCTCATGACCACGATGGGGATGCCACGGGTCAGCGGGTCCTCGCGGAGGGCCGCGCAGACGCCGTAGCCGTTCAGCTCCGGGAGCATGATGTCGAGCAGGATCAGGTCCACCTCTCCCTGGCGGGCCGCCTCCACCGCCTCCTGCCCCGTGGTCGCCGTGCGGACCAGGAAGCCGTCCCGACGCAGGATGTAGGTTACCAGCCGGACAATGTCCGGCTCATCCTCGGCCAGGAGCACCACCGGCATCGCCGTCTCCCCCCCGGAATCCGCGCGAGTATACCCGATGCGGCGCGGTGCCCGGAAGCGAAAAGTGCGCGCCGGGGCCGGCCCGCCCCGCTCCCCCCAGTCCCTAATACGAACGACATGCCTTGTGTGACTCAGAGTCCGGGTGGCGCCGGAAGGCGACAGGACCCGGACGTTGTCACGTTCGTGCTGTCGTTTGTATTAGGGCGCGGGAGCCGGCCCGCCCCGCGGCAGGGTGACGGTGAACGTGCTCCCCTCCCCGATCCGGCTCTCCACCCCGATCCGTCCCCCATGGGCCTCCACGATGACCTTGGAGATGTGCAGCCCGAGGCCGGTCCCCGGGACCCGGCGGTTCGTCGCCGGCGTCCCGCGGAAGAAGCGCTCGAAGACCCGGGGGGCCTCCTCCGGCGGGATCCCGGGCCCCCGGTCGCGGACGTGCACCGTGACCGCCTGGGGAGTCGCCTCGACCCGCACGGTGACCAGCGCCCCCTCGGGGGAGAACTTCACGGCGTTGTCGAGCAGGTTCGAGAACACGCTCTCCAGCATCTCGGGGTCCCCGGTCAGGGGGAGCGGTCCCGCGGGGGCTTCCAGCTCGAGGCTGACCCGCCGTTCGGCCGCGGGCCCGCGCATCCGGGCCAGCACGCCCCTCAGCACCTCTACAAGGTCCAGGGGGCGGGGGACGACCCCGATCTCCCCCGCCTCGATGCGGGCCAGGTTCAGGAAGTTCCCGATCAGGCGCATCACCCGCTCCACGTTCTGGTGGGCGATGCCCAAAAACTCGCTCCGGACCTCCGGGCTCGGGGGGTCCTCCGCGAGCAGGACGGAGAGCGCCCCCTTGATGGAGGTCAGCGGCGTCCGCAGCTCGTGGGAGACAGTGGCCAACAGCTCCGACTTGAGCTGGTCCTGGCGCCGGATCTCCTCCGCCCGGTGCGTGAGGGAGGTCACCTGGCCGGAGAGGTCGGCGGTGAGCCGGGCGAGATCCTGGTTGGAGCGGAGGAGGGTGATTTGCTGCTGGCTGAGGTCCGCGAGGTGAGCCCGCAGCGCGGTGCGCTCCGCCTCCAGCTGCTCGATCTGGCCCCCGAGGCGGCGGGCCATCAGCTCGTAGGTCGCGGCCATCCGGTCGAAGGCCTGGACCAGGGTTTGGAGGGTGTCGGTCATGCCGTCGGTCCCGGCCTCATCGGTAGTTGGTGAACTGCAGTTCGATCCCGAGATCCTCCTCCCGCAGCGCCCGCATGACGGCCTGCAGGTCGTCCCGGCTCTTGCCGGAGACGCGGACCTCGTCCTCCCGGATCTGGGCCTGCACCTTCAGGCCGCTGCCTTTCACCCGCTTGACGATCTCCCGGGCCTTCTCCACCGGGATCCCCTGCTGGATCGTCACCCGCTGGCGGACCGT
>JACPAU010000239.1 GCA_016180705.1 Candidatus Methylomirabilota bacterium | reverse complement strand
ATCACCGCTTCGTGGTCCGGGTACCGGGCGGCGTCGAGGGCCCGCTCGACGCCTTCGCCAGGCGTAACGTCGCCTGCCGGCGACCGGTCCACACGCCCCTGCACCGCCTCCTGGGGCGGGAAGGGTGCCCGGGAGCGGAAGAGGCCTGGCGGACCTCCCTCTCCCTCCCCTGTGCCCCGGCCCTGACGGAGGGGGAGGTCGCGCGCGTAGCCGAGGCCGCCCGGGCGATCCTCGAACGGGGGGAGCGGTGACCGGGGGGGCGGGGGGTCTGACAGGGAAGCGGATCGTCTACCTGGTGGTCCTCCTCCTTTTCCTGGGCCTGTTCCTGATCCCCGTCCGGGACTGGTTCACCCACCGGGGCGGGCGCTGGCTCTACGTCCTCCTCTTCTCCACCAGCCTCAGCGCGCTCCTGGTCCCGCCGGTGGGCCTGCTGGCCAAGCGGGCCCAAATCCTGGACCTCCCCGACCGCCGGAAACTGCACGGGTCGGAGACACCGCTGCTCGGCGGGCTGGCCCTCTTTTCCGCCTTCTGCCTGTCCATCCTGGCCAACTCCATCTTCTCCCGGGACCTGCTGGGGATCCTCCTCGGGGCGGCGCTCCTGGTCGCGGTGGGGGTGGCGGACGACGTCCGCCCGGTCCCGGCCACCCTGAAGCTTGCGGCCCAGCTCCTCGCCGCCGGGTTCGTGATGGCGAGCGGCGTCTTGCTGGACGTGCTGCCCCAGGCCCTGGGGGGGTGGGCCTGGGGGGCGAATGTCCTCCTCACCCTCCTCTGGATGCTCGGGATCACCAACGCCATGAACTTCTTCGACGGTATGGACGGGCTCGCGGCCGGCCTCGGGGCCCTCACGGCCTTGTTCCTGGGGATCCTGGCCTGGCAGAACCAGCAGCCGGTCCTGGGGTGGCTGGCCGCCGCCACCATGGGGAGCTGCCTCGGCTTCCTTCCCTACAACTTCCGGTTCCGCCGGCCGGCCAGCATCTTCCTGGGGGATTCCGGGGCCGCCTTCCTGGGGTTCGTCCTCGCGGCGCTCGCCGTGAAGGGGGACTGGGCGGAGGACAACGCGGTGGTGGCCCTCACGGCGCCCCTCCTGGTCTTCGGCATCTTCATCTACGACATGGCCTACATTTCCGTGGACCGGATCTGGTCCGGGAAGGTCCGCTCCTTCAAGGCCTGGCTCGAGTACGTGGGGCGGGACCACCTGCACCACCGGCTGGAGGCCCTCTTCGGGAGCCGGGCCCAGAGCGTCCTCTTCATCTACGCGATGAGCGTCTGCCTGGGCCTAACGGCGACGGTGCTGCGCCACGCGGACACCCGGGATGCCCTGCTCCTGATCGCCCAAGGGGTAATCATCCTGCTCATCGTCACGATCCTGGAGCGGGAGGGGAATCGGCGGCTGCGGGAGCGGCGGGTCAGGCCGGGAGCAGCTCCAGGATCTTCGCCAGGAGCTGCTCCGGGTCGAAGGGCTTGAGGATGTGGAAGTCGGCGCCGGCCGCCTGGAAGGCGGCCCGGTCGGCCGCGCTGGAGCGGGTGCTGAAGATGATGATGGGGATGGGAGCCGTGGCCGGGTCGCCCTTCAGGGCGCGGGCGACGGCGTAGCCGTCCAGTCGGGGGAGCATGACGTCCAGGACGATGAGGTCGGGGCGCGCGGCGCGGGCCTTCTCCAGCCCGCTCTGGCCGTCGCGGGCGGTCAGGACGTTGAACCCCTTGGAGGCCAGGTACTCCGAGAGGAGGGCGAGGACCGGGCGCTCGTCATCCACGACGAGGATGCTCCGCTGCTTGCCGGGGAAGGGATGCGGCATCGCCGGCTCCGAAAAAAAGCGGCGCGCAGGGCTATTTTTCGCTTGCATTTTGATGGAAAGACGGTATAAACGCAAACGAATTTGGGGCTTGAGCAAGGGGGTTCTTGCCGGCAATCCACTGCCGGGGGCAGAAAGGGGGTAGAGAATTGCACGCCTTGGGGACGCACCTCTTGGTGGAGCTCCACGGTTGTGACCCGGACAAGCTCAAGCGGGTGGATGTCGTCAAGGAGGTGGTGGTGGGCGCGGCTCGGGCGTGCAAGGCGACCGTCGTGGACGTCGCCTTCCACGAATTCAACCCGTTCGGGGTGAGCGGCGTCGTGGTCATCGCCGAGTCCCACCTCTCGATTCACACCTGGCCCGAGTACCGCTACGCCGCGCTCGATATTTTCACCTGCGGCGAGGCGATCAAGCCCCAGCAGGCCGTCGAATACGTGGCCCTCCAGTTCGGCTGCGCGGCGCCCTCCGTCGTGGTGATGAAGCGGGGGGTCATCCCGGGCGCGAGCCGGAAGCTTCCCCACAAGATCCCCGCCGACCGGTCCACGAAGGCGAGCCGCCGGTCTCTGGCGGCCGTCCCCTCCTAGGCCGCGGCCCCCCGCGGCCGCTCGGCCGCGCCCCCAGTTTTTGATTGCCAGCCGGGGGGGCTCCGCGCGTACACTGGGACTGCTCGGCAGGCGCGGGCCGCCCGCGGCTCTTCCAGGACGGGTCATCCCGGTGAAGCAGGCCATCGGCTGGCGTCTGACCGCTCTGCTCCTCTGCACGGGCCTCAGTCTCCTGTACCTCTTCCCCTCCCTGGTCGGTCCCCAGCGTCTCCCCTCCTGGTGGCGCTACGTCCGGCCCTTCCTCGTCACCGCGCCGCCCGAGCCGATCAACCTGGGGCTGGACCTGCAGGGCGGGATGCACCTCGTCCTGGAGGTGGACGCCGGGCAGGCGGTCGCCAACACGGTCCTGCGGCGCGCGGCGGAACTCCGGCGCGCCCTCGAGCGCGAGGGCCTGCGGGGGGTCACGGTGGAGCCGGAGGGGGGACGGACGCTACGGCTCCGCTTCGCGGACCCGCGGGACCTGGATCGGGCCGAGACGGTCCTCGGGGCCTACCGGGAGATGACCCGGGCTGCGGGGGGTGAGCCCGGGGAGCTCCGCCTCACCGTCAGCGACGCCGAGGCGAGCCGGATCGCCGAGGCCGCCGTCGAGCAGAACGTGGAGAAGATCCGGAACCGGGTGGACCAGTTCGGGGTGGCGGAGCCCCTCATCCAGCGGGAGGGGAGGACCCGGATCGTGGTCCAGCTCCCGGGGATCAAGGAGCCCCAGCGGGCCATCAACCTCATCGGGCAGACCGCGCTGCTGGAGTTCAAGCTGGTGGACGACCGGCACAGCGTGGAGGAGGCGCTGGCCGGTACCGTCCCCGAGGGCTCCCAGATCCTCTACGAGAAGGTCGTGGACGAGAAGGGGAACGTCGTCCGGCGGACCCCGTACCTGATCGAGCGGCAGACGCTCCTCACCGGGGACACGCTGACCTCGGCCGAGGTCCGGCTCGACCGGGTCACGAACGAGCCCTACGTGGGCATCGAGTTTGACCGGGAGGGCGCCCGGATCTTCGCCGAGGTCACGGAGAAGAACGTGGGGCGCCGGCTGGCGATCATCCTCGACAACACGGTCTACTCCGCCCCCCGCATCAACGAGAAGATCCCGGGCGGGCAGGCCCAGATCACCGGGCGGTTCACGGTGCAGGAGGCGAGGGACCTGGCGATCGTCCTGCGGGCCGGGGCCCTGCCCGCCCCGGTGAACATCATCGCCAACCTCACCGTCGGCCCATCGCTCGGGCAGGACTCGATCGCCGCCGGGCTGCGGGCCAGCCTCCTCGGCGGGCTCCTGGTGATCGTGCTGATGGCCGCCTACTACCGGGGGGCCGGCCTCATCGCCGACGGCGCCCTCGTCCTGAACCTCGTCCTGCTGCTCGGGGCCCTCGCGATGATCCGGGCCACGCTCACGCTGCCGGGCATCGCGGGCATCGCGCTCACGATCGGCATGGCGGTGGACACGAACGTCCTCATCTTCGAGCGGATCCGCGAGGAGCTGCGGTTGGGCAAGACGGTCCGGGCCGGGATCGATACCGGCTACGAGAAGGCCTGGGTGGCGATCATTGACTCTCACGTCACCACCCTCATCACGGCCTTCGCCCTGTTCCTCTTCGGCTCCGGGCCGGTGAAGGGGTTCGCCGTCACCCTGAGCCTGGGGGTCATCATCAACCTCTTCACGGCCATCGTGGGGACCAAGGTGGTCTTCGACTGGCTGACGAGGCGCTGGCAAGTGCGCCGCCTGAGCATCTAGTGCCGGGCCAACTGACGTCGCCTTGTATCTTACCCGTAAAGGTACCGGTGATAGAATGCGGTCCCAACCTGGACGTGACAGACCGATTCGCCTCC